>NZ_NEJR01000019.1:0-117320 GCF_002113165.1 Pseudomonas sp. B19(2017) | reverse complement strand
CATCTGGGCATGCATGCGCGGGGATGAGCCATTTGATACGGCCAAGCTTTTCAGCTCTGAACACCTCAGAAAAGCTTGACCGCCAACAGAGTATCTACAAGGTTGCGCGATGCCTGTAGGAGCGGCCTTGTGTCGCGATCGGGGTGCGAAGCGCCCCCCCGGCAATCCCAGCCTGAATTTTTACTGTAGCCCCCACGCGCCCCCTCGCCAACCCCTGTTCGTCATTTGGAAAAATAAACGTCACCTACACGTAAAAAGACTTTTTTTAGTCATCATTTTTGCTGTATGAAGAAACCAGACAGCCGATTCCTGCAGCACAGGTGGCGTCATCCAGGCCCACCTAGCCAGGTTCGCTTCCCGCCCGTAACAACGCGGATACGGGGACAGCGGCAGTCACTCTGCGGCGTAACAGACCACGCCGTGTGGCTTCGACATAAGGTGACCGAGTATGGATGACCAAGGACGCAACCCTTCCTCCAGCAAGCCTATCCTGTATGTGCTCGATACCAACGTCCTGATTCACGACCCCAACGCGTTACTGAACTTCGAGGAGCACCATGTCGCCATCCCGATGACGGTGCTGGAGGAACTCGACAAGCTCAAGACCGGCAAACAGACCATCGCCGCCGAATGCCGCCAGGCCATTCGCCTGATCGACCAGACCCTGGGTGACGCCTCGCCCAGCGATGTCGAGCAGGGCGTACCGATCCAGCGTGGCAAGAGCGGGCCCAAGGGCTTCCTGTCCATCCTGATGACCCCGCGCAACGAGCCGAACAAGCTGCTGCCGGAAAACCTCAACGACAACATCATCATCAACCAGTTGCTCGAAGTACGGGGCCGACGCACCGACCTGGACGTTGTGCTGGTCACCAAAGACATCAACATGCGCCTCAAGGCACGTGCCTGTGGCATCGCGGCCGAGGACTACAGCACCGACCAGCTGGTCGACGACGTGTCCTTGCTGTCCAAGGGCTACCATTCGGTCACCGGCTCGTTCTGGGACCGGGTGAGCAAGGTCGATACCCGCCAGGAGCGTGGCCGTACCTGGCACCGCGTGCAATTGATCGACAACCTGCCGGCGGTGCATGTCAACGAGTTCATCATCGATGAACAGGGCTTCGTCGGCTGGATCAAGGGTATTCGCAACGATGAGCTGCTGTTGCTCGACCTGCACCAGGAACCGCTGCTGCACCAGGAAGCCTGGGGCCTGAAACCACGGGATATCCACCAGAGCCTGGCGCTGTTCGCCCTGCTCGACCCGGATATCCACCTGGTCAACCTGACCGGCGCCGCCGGTTCCGGCAAGACCATCCTGGCCTTGGCCGCGGCCATTGAACAGACCATGGTCAGCAAGCGCTACCGGCGCATCATCGCCACCCGCAGTGTGCAGGGGCTGGACCAGGAGATCGGCTTCCTGCCGGGCACCGAGGCCGAGAAGATGGAGCCCTGGCTGGGCGCCATCACCGACAACCTCGAAGCCTTGCACATGGATGACGAAAGCACCCATGGCAGCGTCGAGTACATCCTCGAGCGCGTGCCGTTGCAGTTCAAGTCGCTGAACTATATCCGTGGCCGTAGCTTCCAGCAGAGCCTGATCCTGATCGATGAGTGCCAGAACCTCACGCCGCACCAGATGAAAACCATCATCACCCGTGCCGGCTCCGGGTCCAAGGTAGTCTGCCTGGGCAACCTGGCGCAGATCGACACCCCCTACCTGTCCGCGACCAGCTCGGGCCTGACCTACCTGACCGAGCGCTTCAAGGACTTCCCCCATGGCGTGCACATCACCCTGCAGGGCGTGCCACGCTCGGTGCTGGCCGAGTACGCCGAATCGCATCTGTAACCCTCACCGCCGGGCGGTTCGCCGCCCGGCCTCTTCGCGGGCCAGTTGACGCATCCCTCTGCTCAAACCTGACTCACAGGTTTACACTGCGTGTTCCCTTCACAGGAGCAGAGCAGTGCTGACACATCTTGATTCCCAGGGGCGGGCCAACATGGTCGACGTCACTGAAAAGGCCGTGACCGAGCGCGAGGCCACGGCTGAGGCGCGGGTGCGCATGTTGCCGCAGACCTTGCAGATGATTGTCGACGGTGAACACCCCAAGGGGGACGTGTTCGCCGTGGCGCGCATTGCCGGGATCCAGGCGGCCAAGAAGACCAGTGACCTGATCCCGCTGTGCCACCCGCTGATGCTGACCAGCGTCAAGGTCGAACTCAGTGCCGAGGGGCAGGACGCCGTGCGCATCGTCGCCCGCTGCAAGCTGGCCGGGCAGACCGGCGTGGAGATGGAGGCGCTGACCGCCGCCAGCGTGGCTGCGCTGACGATCTATGACATGTGCAAGGCTGTGGATAAAGGCATGGTCATCGAGCAGGTGCGCCTGCTGGAGAAGGTCGGCGGCAAGAGTGGCCACTACAAGGTGCAGGCGTGATGAAGATCAAGGTGATGTACTTCGCCCGTTACCGCGAGCTGCTGGGCGTGGATGCCGAGCGAGTGGAGGGCGAGTTCAAAGTTATCGACGATGTGCGCCAGGCGCTGCTGGGCAAGGGCGGGCAGTACGAGCTGCTGGCCGAGCAGAACCTGATGTGCGCGCGCAATGAAGAGCTGTGCAAGCTCGATGAGCCGCTGGAAGAGGGCGATGAAGTGGCGTTCTTCCCGCCGGTGACCGGAGGCTGAACATGGCTGTGCGAGTACAGGAAGGCGCGTTCGACCCAGGGGCCGAGACCAATGCCATGCATGCGGCCAATGTCGGCGTGGGGGCGGTGGTCGGTTTTGTCGGTTATGTGCGGGACTTCAACGATGGTCGCGAAGTGGCGGGGATGTTCCTCGAGCACTATCCGGGCATGACCGAAAAGGCGCTGGCCAAGATCGTGGTCGAAGCCGAGCAGCGCTGGCCGTTGCTGAAGGTGGAGGTGCTGCACCGCATCGGTGCGCTGGAGCCGGGCGAGCCGATCGTGTTCGTCGGTGTGGCCAGTGCCCATCGGCAGGCGGCGTTCGATGCCTGCAACTTCATCATGGACTATCTGAAGACCCGGGCGCCATTCTGGAAAAAGGAAAATACCCAGGAAGGGCCGCGTTGGGTCGAAGGGAAGCAGAGTGACCAGGATGCTGCCGGGCGCTGGTAGACAGGATATTGATGGCCGGGGCTTTGCCCCGGTTCGCGGGCTTGCCCGCTCCCACAGGTACTGCACAGCTTTCGAAACCTGTGCAGTACCTGTGGGAGCGGGCAAGCCCGCGAACAGGCCGGCCCAGGTCAGTGGTGCTTGCGCGGCACCGGCTTCAGCAGCTCATCCGGCGGCATTTCACACTTGATCTTGCGCCCCAGCAGCTCTTCGATCGCGGGCAGCTGGTATGAGTCATCCTCACCGGCAAAGCTGATTGATACACCGCTGGTGCCCGCACGGCCGGTCCGGCCAATGCGGTGCACGTAGTCGTCCGGGTCTTCCGGCAGGGTGAAGTTGATCACGTGGCTGATGCCGTCGATGTGAATACCACGCCCGGCCACGTCGGTAGCCACCAGCACGGTGATGCGCCCTTCGCGGAAGCTCTCCAGGGTGCGGATACGCTTGTGCTGTGGCACGTCGCCCGACAGCTGGGCGGCGTTGATGCCGTCGCGCACCAGTTTTTCCTCGATGCGCCGCACCTCGTCCTTGCGGTTGGCAAACACCATCACCCGTTCCCACTTGTTCTGGGTCACCAGGTTGTACAGCAGTTTGTACTTGTCGCTGCCGGCTACCGCATACACGTGCTGCTCCACCGTTTCGCTGGCCACGTTTTCCGGCTCGATCTCGACGATGGCCGGGTTGGTGGTCCATTGCTTGGCCAGGTTCATCACGTCGTCGGTGAAGGTGGCGGAGAACAGCAGGGTCTGGCGCTCGCTTTTCGGCGGCGTCTGGCGAATGATCTGGCGCACCTGGGGGATGAAGCCCATGTCGAGCATGCGGTCGGCTTCGTCCAGCACCATCACCTCGACCATGTCCAGGTGCACCTCACCGCGCTGGTTGAAGTCCAGAAGGCGGCCCGGGGTTGCCACCAGGATGTCGCAGTGGCGCGCTTCCAGGGCCTTGAGCTGCTTGTCGAAGTCCATGCCGCCGACGAAGCTCATCACGTTCAGGCCGGTGTACCTGGTCAGGGCAACGGCATCCTTGGCGATCTGCACTACCAGCTCACGGGTGGGCGCGATGATCAGCGCGCGTGGCTCGCCCATGTAGCGTTCCTTCGGCGGCGGCGTCTGCTGCAGCTGGGAAATGATCGAGATCAGGAACGCCGCCGTCTTGCCGGTACCGGTCTGGGCCCGGCCGATGGCGTCCTGGCCACGCAGGGTGTAACCCAGTACCTGTGCCTGGATCGGCGTACAGTACGGGAAACCCAGTTCGTGGATGGCGTGCATCAGCTCGTTGGACAGTTTGAAATCGTGGAAGCGGGTCTTGCCTTCCTGCGGCTCGACCACGAAGTCTTCCGGTTTCCACAGGCTGGCCTGCGGCTTGGGCTTGCGCTCACGGCGGGGTTTGCCCTTGGCCGGCTTTTCGCTGGCTGGGGTAACGGCGGCAGGCTGTTCAGCCTCGGCAGTGGGGTTGGTGCGCGGGGCGGCCGGCTTTGCTGCGGGCCGGGCCTCGCTGGCGGGCGCGGGTGCAGGCGGCGTCGCGCTGGCAGCAGGAGTGACGGCCTGTGGCGCGTCGTCTCCCTTGCCGAATATTTTCTTGAGTGCCTTGAGCACGATCGTCTCATCAACTGGTTAAGGAATGTACGCCGGGCAGTGTAATGCAAGATTCAGGCGCGGCGTAGTGGAATAGCCTCACAACTACAGGCTGCGTTGGCTTATTGCAATTGCTCGCTCAGCCAGTCGTGGATGTCGTTCAACTCCTCAACCACCACTTCATGTTCCATCTGGTATTCGTGCCAGCGGGCGGCGACGCCCCAGGTATTCAGGTACTCGAAGGCGGTGCGGCCCATGGAAGGGATCACCACCGGATCATGCACGCCGTGCAGGCACAGGGCCGGGGTGCGTTGCTGGCAGGCGCTCAGCTGATGCTGGTCGTTGAAGGTAGGGGCGTAGGTGGACAGGGCGATCACGCCACCCAGCGCTTCTTGCCACTTTATATAGGCAGTGTGCAGCACCACCGCACCGCCCTGGGAGAAACCGGCCAGGAAGATCCGCGACAGGCTGATGCCTTTGGCCTGCTCGGCCTTGATCAGGGCAATGAGCTGCTCGGCCGATTCTTCCAGCTGCGTTTCGTCGATGGCGCGGGCCGGGGTCATTGCCTTGATGTCGTACCAGCTGGGCATGGCGTAGCCGCCGTTGATGGTTACCGGGCGGGTGGGGGCCTGGGGCATGACGAAACGGGTGCTGAGCAGGCGCTCCTGCATGAATTCGGCCACTGGTAGGAAGTCGTAACGGTCGGCACCCAGACCGTGCAACCAGATCACACAGGCATCTGCGGTTTTCTGCGGTTCGAGAATCAGTGGGTTGGTCATGACTGCTCCGAAAGTGTGCGGGTCTTGTTATGGCGTGCGTGAAAAGAAGGCGCTGGAAATGATTGTCTGAAAAAGAATGTCGCAACGATACAACTTTACCTACTTGACGAGCGCTTAAACGCTACAGCCGGGAATTTTGGTACGCGCTTTGCAATTCAACCTGTGATGCAAAGGGCAGGCCGTGACGGTAACACCCTTTGCACGCGAAGGCTGTCACAGAACAGTCCATTGCGCCATTTGACCCAATAACAAGCCAATACGGGTCGGACACGCCTCAAAAGGGTGCGGTGCAATTCCGGCTCGATACAACAAGAGCGATTTGGAGGTTGTGAATGAAGATGTTGAAAACCACCCTGGCAGTCCTGACCGCTGCCGCCGCGCTGGGCGCCGTGAGCAACGCCCAGGCCGGCGCCACCCTCGATGCGGTAAAGAAGAAGGGCTTCGTCCAGTGTGGCGTGAGCGACGGTCTTCCAGGCTTCTCGGTACCTGATGCGCAGGGCAAGATCGTTGGTATCGACGCCGACGTGTGCCGCGCTGTGGCCGCCGCCGTGTTCGGTGACGCCAGCAAGGTCAAGTTCAGCCAGCTCAACGCCAAGGAACGCTTCACCGCCCTGCAGTCGGGCGAAGTCGACGTGCTGTCGCGCAACACCACCTGGACCAGCTCGCGTGATGCCGGCATGGGCCTGGTGTTCGCCGGGGTTACCTATTACGACGGCGTTGGCTTCCTGGCCAACAAGAAGCTGGGGGTATCCAGCGCCAAGGAGCTCGATGGCGCGACCATCTGCATCCAGGCCGGTACCACCACCGAGCTGAACGTGTCGGACTACTTCCGCGCCAATGGCCTTAAATACACCCCTATCACCTTCGACACCTCCGACGAAAGCGCCAAATCGCTGGAATCGGGCCGTTGCGACGTGCTGACCTCGGACAAGTCGCAGTTGTTCGCCCAGCGCTCCAAGCTGGCCGCGCCGACCGAGTACGTGGTACTGCCGGAAACCATCTCCAAGGAACCGCTCGGCCCGGTGGTGCGTAAAGGCGACGAAGAATGGTTCAGCATCGTCAAGTGGACCCTGTTCGCCATGCTCAACGCCGAAGAGGCGGGCATCACCTCGAAGAACGTCGAGGCCGAAGCCAAAAGCACCAAGAACCCGGACGTCGCCCGCCTGCTGGGCGCGGATGGCGAGTACGGCAAGGACCTCAAGCTGCCCAAGGACTGGGTAGTGCAAATCGTGAAGCAAGTCGGTAACTACGGCGAAGTGTTCGAGAAGAACCTGGGCCAGAGCACCGACCTGAAGATCGACCGTGGCATGAACGCCCTGTGGAACAACGGCGGCATCCAGTACGCGCCACCTGTGCGCTGATGGCTGCACCCTGCGGCGGCATCCCGCCGCCGCAGGCTGTTCGGAACCCTACTGTCCGGGGCACTTCATGCAAAATCGAATTGGCGCACAAAAGGGGTTATCCCTGAGCGATCCACGTGTGCGCGCGTGGCTGTTCCAGATTCTCACGATAGTCTTCGTGGTCGGTCTGGGCTGGTATCTGTTCCACAACACGCAAACCAACCTGCAACACCGGGGCATCACCTCGGGCTTCGACTTCCTCGACCGCAGTGCCGGCTTCGGCATCGCCCAGCACCTGATCCCCTATGTGGAATCCGACAGCTATGCGCGGGTGTTCGTCATCGGCCTGCTCAACACCCTGCTGGTGACCTTCATCGGCGTGGTGCTGGCGACCCTCCTCGGCTTCATCATCGGTGTGGCGCGGCTGTCGCCAAACTGGATGATCAACAAGCTGGCGACCGTGTATGTGGAAACCTTCCGCAATATCCCGCCGTTGTTGCAGATCCTGTTCTGGTATTTCGCCGTGTTCCTGACCCTGCCGGGACCGCGCGGCAGCATCAATATCGACGATACCTTCTTTATCAGCAACCGTGGCCTGAACATGCCCGGCGCGTCCATGGCCGAAGGCTTCTGGCCGTTCGTCGTGGCCCTGGTCCTGGCACTGCTGGCCATCGTGGTAATGGTGCGCTTTGCCAACAAACGCTTCGACGAGACCGGTGTACCGTTCCACAAGTTCTGGGTGGGGCTGGCGTTGTTCATCGCCATTCCCGGCGTTTGCGTACTGCTGTTCGGCACCCCGGTGCACTGGGAAGTGCCGCAATTGAAAGGATTCAACTTCGTCGGCGGCTGGGTGCTGATCCCCGAGCTGCTGGCGCTGACCCTGGCGTTGACCATCTATACCGCAGCGTTCATCGCCGAGATCGTGCGCTCCGGTATCCGTTCGGTCAGCCATGGCCAGACCGAGGCCGCGCGCTCGCTGGGCCTGCGCGAGGGCCCGACCCTGCGCAAGGTGATCATCCCCCAGGCACTGCGGGTGATCATTCCGCCGCTGACCAGCCAGTACCTGAACCTGGCGAAGAACTCATCGCTGGCGGCCGGTATCGGCTACCCGGAAATGGTCTCGCTGTTCGCCGGTACCGTGCTCAACCAGACCGGCCAGGCCATCGAGGTGATCGCCATCACCATGAGTGTCTATCTCGCCATCAGCATCAGCATTTCGCTGCTGATGAACTGGTACAACAAGCGCATTGCGCTTATCGAGCGGTGAGGATACGCCCGTGAATGCCCATGTTTTCAAACCCGATATGCCGCCACCGGTGAAAACCGTCGGCGTGCTCGCATGGATGCGGGCCAATCTGTTCTCCAGCTGGCTCAACACGCTGCTGACCCTGTTCGCCATCTACCTGGTGTGGCTGATCGTGCCGCCGTTGCTGCAGTGGGCGTTGCTTGACGCCAACTGGGTCGGCACCACCCGCGCCGACTGCACCAAGGAAGGCGCCTGCTGGGTGTTCGTGCAGCAGCGCTTCGGCCAGTTCATGTACGGCTACTACCCGGCGGAGTTGCGCTGGCGCGTGGACCTGACCGTATGGCTTGCCGTGCTCGGCGCCGCGCCACTGTTCATCAAGCGCTTCCCGCGCAAGGCCTTCTACGGCCTGGGCTTCCTGGTGCTGTACCCGGTGCTGGCCTACACCCTGCTGCATGGGGGCGTCCTGGGCCTGGAAAACGTAGCGACCAGCCAGTGGGGCGGGCTGATGCTGACCTTGGTGATTGCCACCGTGGGTATCGTCGGCGCCTTGCCACTGGGCATCCTGCTGGCCCTTGGCCGGCGTTCACGGATGCCGGCAGTGAAGGTGGTGTGCGTAACCTTCATCGAGTTCTGGCGCGGCGTGCCGTTGATCACTGTGCTGTTCATGTCGTCGGTGATGCTGCCGTTGTTCCTGCCCGAGGGCATGAGCTTCGACAAGCTGCTGCGGGCGATGATCGGCGTGATCCTGTTCCAGTCGGCGTACATTGCCGAGGTGGTGCGGGGCGGCCTGCAGGCCATCCCCAAGGGCCAGTATGAAGCCGCTGCGGCCATGGGCCTGGGCTACTGGCGGGCGATGGGCCTGGTGATCCTGCCGCAGGCGC
Organism: Pseudomonas sp. B19(2017); assembly: GCF_002113165.1. Taxonomy (NCBI): domain Bacteria; kingdom Pseudomonadati; phylum Pseudomonadota; class Gammaproteobacteria; order Pseudomonadales; family Pseudomonadaceae; genus Pseudomonas; species Pseudomonas sp. B19(2017). Next base: position 108,380 of record NZ_NEJR01000019.1, on the reverse strand, counting down.
TCAAGCTGGTGATCCCCGGCATCGTCAACACCTTCATTGCCCTGTTCAAGGACACCAGCCTGGTGATCATCATCGGCCTGTTCGACCTGCTGAACAGCGTCAAGCAAGCCGCCGCCGACCCTGCCTGGCTGGGCATGGCCACCGAGGGCTACGTGTTCGCCGCCCTGGTGTTCTGGATTTTCTGTTTCGGTATGTCCCGCTACTCCATGCATCTGGAGCGCAAGCTGGACACTGGCCACAAGCGTTAGGAGTTTCGAAATGAGTGAAGCGATCAAGCAGCCTGCCGGCCCCGAAGGCATCATCCAGATGCAGGGCGTTAACAAGTGGTACGGCCAGTTCCATGTGCTCAAGGACATCAACCTGAACGTGCGCCAGGGCGAGCGTATCGTACTGTGCGGGCCGTCCGGCTCGGGCAAGTCCACCACCATCCGTTGCCTCAACCGCCTGGAAGAGCACCAGCAGGGGCGCATCGTGGTCGATGGTGTGGAGCTGACCAACGACCTCAAGCAGATCGAAGCGATCCGCCGCGAGGTCGGCATGGTGTTCCAGCACTTCAACCTGTTCCCGCACCTGAGCATCCTGGAGAACTGCACCCTGGCGCCGATGTGGGTGCGCAAGATGCCACGGCGCAAGGCCGAGGAAATCGCCATGCACTACCTGGAGCGGGTGCGTATTCCGGAGCAGGCGCACAAGTACCCGGGGCAGTTGTCCGGTGGCCAGCAGCAGCGTGTGGCGATTGCCCGTGCGTTGTGCATGAAGCCGAAGATCATGCTGTTCGACGAACCGACCTCGGCGCTGGACCCGGAAATGGTCAAGGAAGTGCTCGATACCATGGTGGGCCTGGCCGAGGATGGCATGACCATGCTCTGCGTGACCCACGAGATGGGCTTTGCCCGGACCGTGGCGAACCGGGTGATCTTCATGGACAAGGGCGAGATCGTCGAGCAGGCGGCACCGGATGACTTCTTCGACCGGCCGCGCAGTGACCGGACCAAGTTGTTCCTGAGTCAGATCCTGCATTGATGCTGTAGGGGCCCCTTCGCGGGCACGCCCGCTCCCACAGGTACTGCACAGGGCTTGAGGCCGGTGTTATCACTGTGGGAGCGGGCGTGCCCGCGAAGGGCCGCAAAGCGGCCCCGTTTTTTACTTCTCTTCCTTGGCGACTGCCGGCGCCGGTGGCGGCCGCAGCCCCACCTCGGCGATCAGCTTCAGCTGCTGCCCATTGCGCATCACCTCGATGGTGATCTTCTCGTTGGGCTTGATCCTCGCCACCTGGTTCATCGACTTGCGCCCGTCACCGGCCGGCTCACCGTTGATGCTCAGGATCACGTCACCCAACTGCAACCCGGCCTTCGCCGCCGGCCCTTCGCGGAAAATACCCGCCACCACGATGCCCGGGCGGTCCTTCATGCCGAACGAGTCGGCCAGTTCCTGGCTCAGCGGCTGTACCTCGATGCCCAGCCAGCCACGGATGACCTGGCCGTGCTCGACGATCGACTTCATCACCTCCAGCGCCAGTTTTACCGGGATGGCAAAACCGATACCCTGCGAACCGCCGGATTTGGAGAAGATCGCGGTGTTGATGCCGATAAGGTTACCGTTGGCATCCACCAGCGCACCGCCGGAGTTGCCCGGGTTGATTGCTGCGTCGGTCTGGATGAAGTCTTCGTAGTTGTTCAGGCCCAGCTGGTTGCGGCCAGTGGCGCTGATGATGCCCATGGTCACGGTCTGGCCGACGCCGAACGGGTTGCCGATGGCCAGCGACACGTCGCCGATGTGAATGTTGTCGGAACGGCCGATGGTGATCGCCGGCAGGCTCTTCAGGTCGATCTTCAGCACCGCCAGGTCGGTTTCCGGGTCGCTACCAATCACCCGGGCCAAGGTTTCGCGGCCATCCTTCAGGGCCACGACGATCTGGTCGGCGCCACTGGTGACGTGGTTGTTGGTCAGCAGGTAGCCCTCGGGGCTCATGATCACCGCCGAGCCCAGGCTCGATTCCCAGCGGCGCTGCTTGGGCAGGTTGTCACCGAAGAACCGGCGGAACTGCGGGTCTTCGAACAGCGGGTGGGCGCTCTTGTTCACCACCTTGGTGGTGTACAGGTTGACCACCGCCGGGGCGGCCAGGGTCACGGCGTCGGCGTAGGACACCGGGCCCTGCATGATCCGCGAAGTCTGCGGTGCCTGCTGCAGGTTGACGTCCTGGCTGGGCAGGCCGACCCATTCCGGGAAGCGCTGGATGATCAGCATGGCGATCAGTAGGCCGGTAAGCAGCGGCCAGCCAAAGTAACGCAAAGCCTTGAACATGAATGAATCCTGGAAAGAGCGGGGTGGTGGCCGCGCGGTCGGGCATGAGCGCGCGCGATCATACACCGGTTCCCCCAGTGCCGGCGACGGCTCATAATGGCCGGCATTATACGGGCGTTGCATGGGCGTTGTGCCCGAGAAAAGCGCAGATTTCGAGGAGATTTTCATGGCCGTCGCTCTGAACACCCTGGTCGAGGAAGCCGAGCGTTACCTGGGCAGCGCGAGGATCCAGGATTATTGCCCCAACGGCCTGCAAGTCGAGGGCCGGCCGCAGGTCAGCCGTATCGTCAGCGGTGTCACCGCCAGCCAGGCATTGCTGGATGCGGCAGTCGAGGCCGAGGCCGACCTGGTGCTGGTGCACCATGGTTACTTCTGGAAGGGCGAGAACCCGTGCGTCACCGGCATTCGCCAGCGCCGGCTGAAGACCCTGTTGAACAACGACATCAGCCTGCTGGCGTTCCACCTGCCGCTGGACGTGCACCCGGACGTGGGCAACAACGTGCAACTGGCGCGGCAGTTGGACATCACCGTCGAAGGGCCACTGGACCCGGAGAACCCCAAGGTGGTCGGGCTGGTCGGCTCGCTGGCCGAGCCCGTGACCGCGCGCGACTTCGCCCGACGGGTGCGGGAGGTGCTGGGGCGTGAACCGTTGCTGGTCGAAGGCGAGCAGATGATCAGTCGGGTCGGCTGGTGCACCGGGGGCGGGCAGGGCTACATCGACACGGCGATCGCGGCCGGGGTGGACCTGTACCTGACCGGCGAGGCGTCGGAGCAGACCTATCATAGTGCCCGCGAGAATGGTGTCAGCTTCATTGCCGCCGGTCACCATGCTACCGAGCGCTATGGGGTGCAGGCGCTGGGTGATTACCTGGCGCGGCGGTTTGCCGTGGAGCACCTGTTCATCGATTGCCCGAACCCGATCTGACATCGGCGCCGCCTTCTTCGCGGGCACGCCCGCTCCCACCAGGGCTGCGCTGCACCTGTGGGAGCGGGCATGCCCGCGAAGGGCCGTAGAGCGGCCCCGTCCCACCCCAAACCCCCAGTCATATCGTTAGACTTTTTCGATCTAGCCAGCCTCCTAAATAGAAGCAGCCGCTGTGGTAGAGTGATTCGCTCGAACACGGCCCGCAGGCCGTCCATAAGATCGTTTTTCGTGAGTAGCCATGGTCGACAAACTGACGCACTTGAAACAGCTGGAGGCGGAAAGCATCCACATCATCCGCGAGGTGGCCGCCGAGTTCGACAACCCGGTGATGCTGTACTCGATCGGCAAGGATTCCGCCGTGATGCTGCATCTGGCGCGCAAGGCCTTCTTCCCGGGCAAGCTGCCGTTCCCGGTGATGCACGTCGACACTCAATGGAAATTCCAGGAGATGTACAGCTTCCGCGACAAGATGGTCGAGGAAATGGGCCTGGAGCTGATCACCCACGTCAACCCCGAGGGTGTGGCGCAGGGTATCAACCCGTTCACCCATGGCAGCTCCAAGCACACCGACATCATGAAGACCCAAGGCCTGAAGCAGGCGCTGGACAAGCATGGTTTCGATGCCGCCTTCGGTGGCGCGCGCCGCGACGAAGAGAAGTCGCGGGCCAAGGAGCGCGTGTACTCGTTCCGTGACAGCAAGCATCGCTGGGACCCGAAGAATCAGCGCCCCGAGCTGTGGAACGTGTACAACGGCAAGGTCAACAAGGGCGAGTCGATCCGCGTCTTCCCGCTGTCGAACTGGACCGAGCTGGACATCTGGCAGTACATCTACCTCGAAGGCATCCCGATCGTGCCGCTGTACTTCGCCGCCGAGCGTGAAGTGATCGAGAAGAACGGCACCCTGATCATGATCGACGACGAGCGCATCCTCGAACATCTCACCGATGAAGAGAAAGCGCGCATCGTCAAGAAGAAGGTGCGTTTCCGTACCCTCGGCTGCTACCCGTTGACGGGTGCTGTCGAGTCGGAAGCCGAGACCCTGACGGACATCATCCAGGAGATGCTCCTGACCCGTACGTCCGAACGTCAGGGCCGTGTCATCGACCACGATGGCGCCGGTTCCATGGAAGACAAGAAACGCCAAGGCTACTTCTAATTTCAGGGTTACTCCATGTCGCACCAATCTGATCTGATCAGCGAGGACATCCTCGCCTACCTGGCCCAGCACGAGCGCAAGGAACTGTTGCGCTTCCTGACCTGCGGCAACGTCGACGACGGCAAGAGCACCCTGATCGGGCGCCTGCTGCACGACTCGAAGATGATCTATGAGGACCACCTCGAGGCCATCACCCGTGATTCGAAGAAAGTCGGCACCACCGGCGAAGAAGTCGACCTGGCGCTGCTGGTCGACGGCCTGCAGGCCGAGCGCGAGCAGGGCATCACCATCGATGTCGCCTACCGCTACTTCTCCACCGCCAAGCGCAAGTTCATCATTGCCGACACCCCGGGCCACGAGCAGTACACCCGCAACATGGCTACCGGTGCGTCCACCTGCGACCTGGCGATCATCCTGGTCGACGCCCGCTACGGCGTGCAGACCCAGACCCGCCGCCACAGCTATATTGCTTCGTTGCTGGGCATCAAGCATATCGTGGTCGCGGTCAACAAGATGGACCTCAAGGGCTTCGATGAAGGCGTGTTCGAATCGATCAAGGCCGACTACCTGAAGTTCGCCGAAGCCATCAACCTGACCCCGAGCAGCCTGCACTTCGTGCCGATGTCGGCGCTCAAGGGTGACAACGTGGTCAACCATAGCGAGCAGTCGCCGTGGTACGCCGGCCCGACGCTGATGGAAATCCTCGAAACCGTCGAGGTGTCGGCCGACCGCAACTTCACCGACCTGCGCTTCCCGGTGCAGTACGTCAACCGTCCGAACCTGAACTTCCGTGGCTTTGCCGGCACCATCGCCAGCGGCGTGGTGCACAAGGGGGACGAAATCGTCGTGCTGCCGTCGGGCAAGAGCAGCCGCGTCAAGTCCATCGTCACCTATGAAGGTGAACTTGAAAACGCAGGCCCTGGCCAGGCAGTGACCCTGACCATGGAAGACGAGATCGACATCTCCCGTGGTGACCTGCTGGTGCATGCCGACAACGTCCCGCCGGTCACCGACCAGTTCGACGCCATGCTGGTGTGGATGGCCGAGGAGCCGATGCTCCCGGGCAAGAAGTACGACATCAAGCGTGCTACCAGCTACGTGCCGGGCTCGATTGCCAGTATTACCCACAAGGTCGATGTGAACACCTTGGAGCAGGGCGCTGCCAGCGCGCTGCAACTGAACGAGATCGGCCGCGTCAAGGTGTCCCTGGACGCCTCGATCGCCCTCGACGGTTACGACAGCAACCGCACCACCGGTGCGTTCATCGTCATCGACCGCCTGACCAACGGCACCGTTGGCGCGGGCATGATCATCGCCCCGCCAGTGTTGCCGCACGGCAGCACCGGTCATCATGGCAAGCTGTGCCATGTGGCTACCGAAGAGCGCGCCCTGCGCTTCGGCCAGCAGCCTGCCACCGTGCTGTTCAGCGGCCTGTCTGGCGCTGGCAAGAGCACCCTGGCCTACGCCGTGGAGCGCAAGCTGTTTGACATGGGCCGTGCGGTCTACGTACTCGACGGCCAGAACCTGCGTCACGACCTGAACAAGGGCCTGCCACAGGACCGCGCCGGCCGCACCGAGAACTGGCGCCGCGCCGCCCATGTGGCGCGCCAGTTCAACGAAGCCGGCCTGCTGACCCTGGCCGCGTTCGTGGCTCCGGATGCCGAGGGCCGTGAGCAGGCCAAGGCGCTGATCGGCAAGGAGCGCCTGCTGACCGTTTACGTCCAGGCCTCGCCGCTGGCCTGCCGCGAGCGCGACCCGCAAGGCCTGTACGCTGCCGGTGGCGACAACATCCCGGGCGAAAGCTTCCCGTACGATGTGCCGCTGGATGCCGACCTGGTGATCGATACCCAGTCCACCAGTGTGGACGAGGGCGTCAAACAGGTGCTGGAGCTGCTGCGTCAGCGTGGTGCGATCTAAGCGCCAGGCTGCAAGAAAAAACCCGCCTCGGCGGGTTTTTTTCTTTCCATGCCGACATACGTGCGCGTTCTCTTGTGGGTGCAACAGCCTTGTCCAGAATCTAGAGGCCTGCGCAGCCCTTTGTGGGAGCGGGCGTGCCCGCGAACACCGGCAAAGCCGGTGCCATCCACCGCGTCGTCTGTTTCGCGGGCACGCCCGCTCCCACAAAGGGTGGCGCGAGCTTTTGGATTTGGAGCAACGTGCAGGGGGCGTTCAGATGTGTTTTTCCGACACCGGAATCACTCGCCGTTCCTTCACCGCCTTGTAGGAAAAACTCGAATAGATCTCCTTCACCCCCGGCAACCGTTGCAGCACTTCCCGGGTGAACTCCCCAAACGACTCCAGGTCCCGCGCCAGGATCTCCAGCAGAAAATCATACCTCCCGGAAATGTTATGGCAGGCGACGATCTCGGGAATCTCCATCAGCCGTCGCTCGAACGCCAGCGCCATGTCCTTGGTGTGCGAGTCCATCATGATGCTGACGAACGCGGTCACGCCAAACCCCAGCGACTTGGGCGAAAGGATGGCCTGGTAGCCGGTGATGTAGCCGTTGTCCTCCAGCAACTTGACCCGTCGCCAGCAGGGCGAGGTGGTCAGTGCCACCTGGTCGGCGAGTTCTGCAACGGTGAGGCGGGCGTTGTCCTGCAGGGCAGCCAGCAGGGCGCGGTCGGTGCGGTCGAGGCTTGAAGGCATGTTTTGCCCTCCTGGTGCGGAAATTATTGTTTTTGTTCCAGCAAGCACGCGGATGCGTAGGCAACTTTGGAAAAAATCGGGCAGCTCGGTGGCATAAGCTTATAACAAACCACAAGAGGCTGTTGCCATGCGCGACTCCCATGACAAGACCGGTTTCGCCACACGGGCCATTCACCATGGCTACGACCCGCTTTCCCACGGTGGCGCCTTGGTGCCGCCGGTGTACCAGACTGCTACCTATGCCTTCCCAACCGTCGAGTACGGCGCTGCGTGCTTCGCCGGCGAGGAGCCGGGGCACTTCTACAGCCGCATCTCCAACCCGACCCTGGCCCTGCTGGAGCAGCGCATGGCCTCGCTGGAGGGCGGCGAGGCGGGGCTGGCGTTGGCGTCGGGCATGGGGGCCATCACCTCGACGATCTGGACCCTGCTGCGCCCTGGCGACGAGCTGATCGTCGGGCGTACGTTGTATGGCTGCACCTTTGCCTTCCTGCACCATGGCATTGGCGAATTCGGGGTGAAGATCCGCCATGTCGACCTGAACGATGCCAAGGCCCTGAAGGCGGCGATCAACGGCAAAACGCGGATGATCTACTTCGAAACGCCAGCCAACCCCAACATGCAACTTGTGGATATCGCCGCAGTGGCCGAGGCGGTGCGCGGGCATGATGTACATGTGGTGGTCGACAACACCTACTGCACACCCTATCTACAACGTCCGCTGGAGCTGGGGGCTGACCTGGTAGTGCATTCGGCGACCAAGTACCTCAGTGGCCACGGCGATATCACTGCAGGCCTGGTGGTCGGGCGCAAGGCATTGATCGACCGCATTCGCCTGGAAGGGCTGAAGGACATGACCGGGGCGGTGCTGTCGCCGCATGACGCAGCGCTGCTGATGCGCGGGATCAAGACCCTGGCCCTGCGCATGGACCGCCATTGCGCCAATGCCCGGCAGGTGGCGGAGTTTCTGGCCCGGCAGCCGCAGGTGGAACTGATTCACTACCCGGGGCTGCCGTCGTTTGCCCAGTACGAACTGGCGCAGCGCCAGATGCGTTTACCGGGCGGGATGATCGCATTCGAACTCAAGGGCGGTATCGAGGCTGGCCGGCGTTTCATGAACGCGCTACAGCTGTTCGCCCGCGCGGTGAGCCTGGGCGATGCCGAGTCGCTGGCGCAGCATCCGGCGAGCATGACGCACTCAAGCTATACCGCGAAGGAGCGGGCGCATCACGGGATATCGGAGGGGCTGGTGCGCCTGTCGGTGGGGCTGGAGGATGTGGAGGACCTGCTGGCGGATGTCGAGCAGGCACTGCAGGCTTGCAGCTAGGTTGCCTGGGCCGGCCTCTTCGCGGGCACGCCCGCTCCCACAGGTATCACACAGATTACAAATGCTGTGGTGTACCAGTGGGAGCGGGCGAGCCCGCGAAGAGGCCAGTGAATCCAGCCCACAAAAAAGGCCTCTTGCGAGGCCTTTGTCATGTTCGGCTGATTAACGCTTGAGCCCGTAGCTCTCGTCGAGCATGCCCGGCGAGTTCGGCGCTTTCGGTGCGTAGTCGCGTGGCACTTCGGCAGTGTCCTTCGGCGGGGTCAGGCGGTCGCGTGGGCCTTGCGCGCCCTCGGAATGCAGGGCCGCCAGCAGGCGTTGGCGCGTAACGTCATCAAGGGCCAGGCTGTTGGCGCCTTCGGCCAGGTGATCCTGAACGTCCTGGTAGCTCTGGGTCAGTTTCTTGACCAGCACGGCGGTGCTGTTGAAGTGGGTGACCACTTCGTTCTGGTAGCTGTCGAAGCGCTTCTGGATGTCGTCCAGCTGACGCTGGGTGCTGCTCGGCGCAGCATTGGGCAGCAGGCGAGCGACGACGAAACCGACCACGACGCCGATGACCAGGGCCAGGGTCGGCAACAACCAAACAAGGAGCGAGAGTTCCACGAGTCCTTCCTCTATAAACGGCTTTGCTTTACGTTAACGGCTCAGACCTGCGCTGTATACCGCGAGCGATCGCAAATCAGAACAGAATTCCTCACCTAGACGAATCGACCCCTCCCGAGGTCACGGAGTAGTGCCTTGCTTGTCCGCGAAACCCCCTTGTTCATCGATGGCCCCAGTGGCCAGCTGGAAGCCTTGTACCTGGACGTGGCCAATGCCCGTGGCGCGGTGCTGATCTGCCACCCCAACCCGGTCCAGGGCGGCACCATGCTCAACAAGGTGGTCTCGACCCTGCAACGCACCGCTCGTGACGCCGGCTACGTGACCTTGCGCTTCAACTACCGTGGCGTAGGGCAGAGCGCCGGCAGCCATGACATGGGCGCTGGCGAGGTGGCCGATGCCCAGGCCGCTGCGGCCTGGCTGCGCGAAAAGCACCTGGGCTTGCCGCTGGTGCTGATGGGCTTCTCGTTCGGCGGCTTCGTCGCTGCCAGCCTGGCCGGCCGCCTGGAGGCCTCAGGGGCAGAGCTGCAGCAACTGTTCATGATCGCCCCGGCGGTAATGCGCCTGACGCCGGAATACCCGGTGCCGCAGCGCTGCCCGATCACCGTGGTGCAGCCGGACGCCGACGAAGTGGTTGCGCCGCAGCTGGTTTACGAATGGTCCGACAGCCTGTCGCGCCCCCATGAGCTGCTGAAAGTGGCAGAATGCGGACACTTCTTCCATGGCAAGCTGACCGATCTGAAGGATCTGCTGCTGCCGCGCCTTTCGAACTGAGCCAAGCCTGAATAAGCGAACACCCATGACCACGCGCATTCTTACCGGTATCACCACCACCGGCACTCCGCACCTGGGCAACTACGCCGGCGCCATCCGCCCGGCGATCCGTGCCAGCCAGCAGCCCGGTGTCGACTCGTTCTACTTCCTGGCCGACTACCACGCCCTGATCAAGTGCGATGACCCGCTGCGCATCCAGCGTTCGCGCCTGGAAATCGCCGCCACCTGGCTGGCCGGTGGCCTCGACCCGGACAAGGTGACCTTCTACCGCCAGTCCGACATCCCGGAAATCCCCGAGCTCACCTGGCTGCTGACCTGCGTCAGCGCCAAGGGTCTGCTCAACCGTGCGCACGCCTACAAGGCCTCGGTGGACAAGAACCTGGAAAACGGCGAAGACCCGGATGCCGGCGTAACCATGGGCCTGTACAGCTACCCGGTGCTGATGGCCGCTGACATCCTGATGTTCAACGCCAACAAAGTGCCAGTCGGCCGTGACCAGATCCAGCACGTGGAAATGGCGCGCGACATCGGCCAGCGCTTCAACCACCTGTTTGGTCAGGGCAAGGACTTCTTCGCCCTGCCGGAAGCGGTGATCGAGGAGAGCGTGGCAACCCTGCCGGGTCTGGACGGGCGCAAGATGTCCAAAAGCTACGACAACACCATCCCGCTGTTCACCAGCGCCAAGGACATGAAAGACGCCATCTCGCGCATCGTCACCGACTCGCGTGCACCTGGCGAAGCGAAAGATCCGGACAACGCGCACCTGTTCACCCTGTTCCAGGCCTTCGCGACGCCGGCGCAGTGCGCCGAGTTCCGTGAACAGCTGCTGCAGGGCCTGGGCTGGGGCGAGGCCAAGCAGCGCCTGTTCCAGCTGCTGGACGGTCAGCTGTCCGAGAAGCGCGAGTACTACCACCAGCTGATCGCACGCCCGGCGGACCTGGAAGACATCCTGCTGGCTGGCGCCGCCAAGGCTCGCAAGATCGCCACGCCGTTCCTCGAGCAACTGCGCGAGGCCGTTGGCCTGCGTTCGTTCCGCAGCAGCGTGCAGGTCGGCACCGAAGTGAAGAAAAAGGCCGCCAAGACCTCGCGTTTTGTCAGTTTCCGAGATGATGACGGCAGCTTCCGCTTCCGCCTGCTGGCTGCCGACGGCGAACAACTGCTGCTGTCGCGCAGCTTCACCGACGGCAAGAGCGCCGGCGCCGTGAGCAAGCAGCTGCAGCAAGGTGGCGAGGCCGATGTGCGCATCGAAGGCCTGGGCTTCGGCCTGTGGCTGAATGGCGAGCAGGTTGCCGACGGGCCGCAGTTCGACACTGCCGAGGCCCGTGATGCGGCCATCGAAAGCCTGCGTGCAGCGCTTGCCCCACAAGCGGACTGAAGATGTTGTAACTGTGGGAGCGGGCGTGCCCGCGAAACAGGCGCCGCGTTGCATGGCACCGGCTTTGCCGGTGTTCGCGGGCACGCCCGCTCCCACAGACTGATTGCCATTAGGCGGGCCTGTCGCTACAGTGACGGCCCGTTTTTTGTTGCCTCGCTAACGAATCATGACGCCCCTAGAACGATATCAAGCAGATCTGAAACGTCCCGACTTCTTCCATGACGCGGCGCAGGAAACTGCGGTGCGTCACCTGCAGCGCCTGTACGACGACCTGGTACACGCGCAGAACAACAAGCCGGGGGTATTCGGCAAGCTGTTCGGCAAGAAGGAGCAGACCCCGGTCAAGGGCCTGTACTTCTGGGGTGGGGTAGGGCGCGGCAAGACTTACCTGGTCGATACCTTCTTCGAGGCACTGCCGTTCAAGCAGAAGATGCGCACGCACTTCCACCGCTTCATGAAGCGCGTGCACGAGGAAATGAAAACCCTCAAGGGCGAAAAGAACCCGCTGACCATCATCGCCAAACGCTTCAGCGAAGAAGCCAAGGTGATCTGCTTCGACGAATTCTTCGTGTCGGACATTACCGACGCGATGATCCTCGGCACCCTGATGGAAGAGCTGTTCAAGAACGGCGTATCGCTGGTGGCCACCTCCAACATCGTGCCGGACGGCCTGTACAAGGACGGCCTGCAGCGCGCGCGCTTCCTGCCGGCCATCGCCATGATCAAGCAGTACACCGAGGTGGTGAACGTCGACAGCGGGGTCGACTACCGCCTGCGTCACCTGGAACAGGCCGAGCTGTATCACTACCCACTCGATGAGGCGGCGCACCAGAGCCTGCGCGCCAGCTTCAAGGCACTGACTCCCGAGTGCACCCAGGCGGTCGAGAACGATGTGCTGATGATCGAGAATCGCCCGATCAATGCCCTGCTTACCTGCGACGACGTGGCCTGGTTCGACTTCCGCGCCCTGTGCGACGGCCCTCGCAGCCAGAACGACTACATCGAACTGGGCAAGATCTTCCATGCCGTGCTGCTGAGCAACGTGGAGCAGATGGGCGTCACCACCGATGACATTGCCCGCCGCTTCATCAACATGGTGGACGAGTTCTATGACCGCAACGTCAAGCTGATAATCTCGGCCGAGGTGGAGCTGAAGGACCTGTATACCGGCGGGCGGCTGGCCTTCGAGTTCCAGCGTACCCTGAGCCGGTTGCTGGAGATGCAGTCGCACGAATTCCTGGCGCGCGCTCACAAGCCGTAAGAATTTTGGGGCCGCTTTGCGGCCCATCGCAGGCAAGCCAGCTCCCACAGGTTTAGCGCAGCCCTTTAGACTTATGCAATACCTGTGGGAGCTGGCTTGCCTGCGATGGGCTGCAAAGCAGCCCCATTGTCCTCAAGCCTCCTGCATGAACTGCTGCCGATACTGGTTCGGCGACAACTCGGTATGCTGGCGGAACAGCCGCGCAAAGAAACTGGCATCGTCATAGCCGACCTCGTAACTGATGGTCTTGATGCTTTTGCGCGTGCTCGACAACAACCCCTTGGCTGTCTCGATCCGCAACCGTTGCAGGTAGTGCAGCGGTTTGTCCCCCGTCGCGCCCTGGAAGCGGCGCATGAAGTTGCGAATGCTCATGCCGTGGTTGCGAGCGACGTCCTCGAAGCGGAACTTGTCGGCGAAGTGCTCCTCCAGCCAATGCTGGATCTGCAGGATGATCAGGTCCTGGTGCAGCTTCTGCCCGCCAAAACCCATGCGCCCCGGGGTGTAGTTGCGCTGCACTTCGTAGAGGATGTCGCGGGATACGGCGCGGGCCACGTTGGCACCACAGAAGCGTTCGATCAGGTAGATATACAGGTCGCAGGCTGAAGTGGCGCCGCCAGCACAATAGATATTGTCGGCGTCGGTCAGGTGCTTGTCCTGGTTCAGTCGGATCTTCGGGAAGCGCTCGGCAAAGCTGCTGAAGAAGCGCCAGTAGGTGGTCGCCTCCTTGCCGTCGAGCAGGCCGGACTCGGCCAGCCAGAACACCCCACTGGCCTCGGCGCACAGCACAGCGCCACGGGCATGCTGTTCACGCAGCCACGGCAGTACCTGTGGATAACGCTGCAGCAGGTTGTCGAAGTCGTCCCAGAAGGCCGGGAGAATGATCACATCGGCATCTTCCAGGCCGCCATCGACCGGGAGTTGCACATTGCTGAAGCTGTCCACGGGCTGGCCGTCGGGGCTCACCAGGCGGATCTCGAACATCGGCTGCAGGCCCAGGCCCAGCTGTTTGCTGTAGCGCAAGCTGGCGAGGTGGAAGAAATCCTTGGCCTGCATCAAGGTCGAAGCGAATACCTTGTCAATGGCCAGGATGCAGACGCGCCGCAGCGACGCGGAGGGTTGGGTAAACATCATTGTCATTGTTCTTATAGGGTAGAGTGGTCAATCACCGGCTGGATCGTCTTATTTTTTGGCGATTGTGTCTAGCCTGCCGGACCGCGCGTGTTTCTTCGCGGGCTCGCCCGCTCCCACAGGGACCGCACACAGTTCAATGGCTGTGCAGTACTTGTGGGAGCGGGCGAGCCCGCGAAGAAACCAGCACAGGGTCGGTTCAAGGCGCCGGGTTCGGCTGCTCCTGGTGAATCGCCTCGATCGCCGCCAGCAGTTCATCGCTCAGGCTCAGCTCGAGGCTGGCCAGGTTGCTGTCCAGTTGCTCGAGGCTGGTCGCGCCAATGATGTTGCTGGTCACGAATGGCTGCCGGGTGACGAACGCCAAGGCCATTTGCGCCGGGTCCAGGCCGTGATCACGGGCCAGTTGCACGTAGCGGCTGCAGGCCGCCACGGTCTGTGGGTTGGAGTAGCGGGCAAAGCGGCTGAACAGGGTCAGGCGTGCGTTTTCCGGGCGTGCGCCGTTCTCGTATTTGCCGGAAAGCATACCGAACGCCAGCGGTGAATAGGCCAGCAGGCCACACTGCTCGCGGATGGCCACTTCCGCCAGGCCCACTTCGAAACTGCGGTTGAGCAGGTTGTACGGGTTCTGGATCGACACCGCCCGCGGCCAGCCACGGCTTTCGGCCAGCTGCAGGAACTTCATGGTGCCCCATGGCGTTTCGTTGGACAGGCCGATGTGGCGGATCTTGCCCGCGCGCACTTGCTCGTCGAGGACTTCAAGGGTTTCTTCCAGCGGGGTGAAGTGGTCCTGCGGCAGGTGTTGGTAGCCCAGCTTGCCGAAGAAGTTGGTGCTGCGCTCGGGCCAGTGCAGCTGGTACAGGTCGATGCGGTCGGTCTGCAGGCGCTTGAGGCTCTCGTCCAGCGCCGCGACGATGTGCTGGCGGTTGTGCCTGAGCTGGCCGTCGCGAATATGGCTGATGCCGTTGCCGGGGCCCGCGACCTTGCTCGCCAGTACCCATTCGTCGCGATCGGCACTGGCCTTGAACCAGTTGCCGATGATGCGCTCGGTGGCAGCGTAGGTCTCGGGGCGGGGCGGCACCGGGTACATCTCGGCGGTGTCGATGAAGTTGACCCCGGCGGCCTTGGCCCGGGCAATCTGCGCGAAGGCCTCTGCCTGGTCGTTCTGTTCGCCCCAGGTCATGGTGCCCAGGCACAGGGCGCTGACGTTGAGGTCGGTACGGCCGAGCTGACGGTATTCCATCGGGTAGACACTCCTTGGGCAAATAAGCCCATCAAAGCAGGTTGAAATTTTTCGCGCAATCTGGATAATTCGGCACCTCTCCGTGTGGCGGAAGTGATGCACCACCACGCAGGAAGAACCCCGTCGAACACTGGCGTGCCTGACCCGAGCCCCCAAAAGCGTCAGCGTTCGGCTGCGCGCTTGCCCTTGGCAAGCTGTGCACTATCCAGTAAGATTCGCCGTCTATTTTTCGCTGGGCGGCCTCTGAGGCTTTAGAGAATGAAAACTTTTACTGCTAAACCGGAAACAGTAAAGCGCGAGTGGTTCGTAGTCGACGCCGCTGGCCAGACCCTGGGTCGTCTGGCTACCGAAATCGCTAGCCGTCTGCGTGGCAAACACAAGCCAGAATACACCCCTCACGTTGACACCGGCGACTACATCGTCGTTATCAACGCCGAGCAGGTTCGTGTGACTGGTGCCAAGTCTTCCGACAAGATGTACTACTCCCACTCCGGTTTCCCGGGCGGTATCAAGGAAATCAACTTCGAGAAGTTGATCGCCAAGGCCCCTGAGCGTGTTATCGAAACTGCGGTCAAAGGCATGCTGCCGAAGAACCCGCTGGGTCGCGACATGTACCGCAAGCTGAAAGTGTACGCGGGTGCTGCTCACCCACACACTGCTCAGCAGCCTCAAGAACTGAAGATCTAACGGGATAGTTCATTATGTCGGCGACTCAAAACTACGGCACTGGCCGTCGCAAGACCGCAACCGCTCGCGTATTCCTGCGTCCGGGTACTGGTAACATTTCCATCAACAACCGTTCTCTGGACGTGTTCTTCGGTCGCGAAACCGCTCGCATGGTTGTTCGTCAGCCGCTCGAGCTGACCGAAACCGTCGAGAAGTTCGACATCTACGTCACCGTTTCCGGTGGTGGTGTCAGCGGTCAAGCCGGTGCGATCCGTCACGGTATCACCCGCGCTCTGATGGAATACGACGAAACCCTGCGTGGCGCTCTGCGTCGTGCTGGCTACGTCACCCGCGACGCTCGTGAAGTCGAGCGTAAGAAAGTGGGTCTGCGTAAAGCGCGTAAGCGTCCTCAGTACTCCAAGCGTTAATACCGCTTCGGCAGTCGAAAAAAGCCCGGTTCCTTGGAACCGGGCTTTTTTTATGTCTTGGACTAACCTGTCAGCATGTCAGTGACCACTTGTCGCATAGACACAGATCAAGCAAAGCACGGGTAGTGCCCCCTGGCTGGGGTAATCACCTTGTCAGTGTGTGGATTTGTTTCTTACCATGGCGACCAATTTTTAGCGCCACTGACACAACCTAAGTACAGGGTCTGGTTCAACAGGCCAAGCAAGCTGATGGGAGAGGACTGAATGAGCAATGACGGCGTCAACGCAGGCCGGCGCCGCTTCCTCGTAGCCGCGACATCCGTAGTCGGGGCGGCGGGGGCAGTGGGGGCTGCGGTACCGTTCGTGGGGTCATGGTTTCCCAGTGCCAAGGCGAAAGCCGCGGGTGCACCGGTGAAGGTCAATATCGCCAAGGTCGAGGCCGGGCAGCAAATGGTGGCCGAATGGCGTGGCCAGCCGGTGTTCATCGTGCGGCGAACGGACGAAATCCTCGGCAACCTGAAGAAAGTCGTCGGTGACCTGGCTGACCCGGAGTCCAAGGCCTCTGTGCAGCCGACCTACGTCGACCCCCAGGTTCGTTCGATCAAGCCGGAAATTCTCATCCTCGTCGGCCTGTGCACGCACCTGGGCTGCTCGCCCACCTTCCGCCCGGAAGTTGCACCCGCCGACCTTGGCCCCAAATGGGTCGGTGGCTATTTCTGCCCGTGCCACGGCTCCCACTACGACCTGGCTGGCCGTGTCTACAAGTCGCAGCCGGCGCCTCTCAACCTGCCCGTGCCACCGCACTCTTACGAGTCGGACGAGATCGTCGTCATCGGCGTTGACCAGGAGAACGCATGATGAGCAAGTTCATGGACTGGATTGATGCTCGCTTCCCCGCCACCAAGATGTGGGAAGACCACCTGAGCAAGTATTACGCGCCCAAGAACTTCAACTTCCTGTACTTCTTCGGCTCGCTGGCGTTGCTGGTGCTGGTCAACCAGATCGTCACCGGTGTATGGCTGACCATGAGCTTCACGCCCTCGGCGGAAGAGGCGTTCGCCTCGGTCGAGTACATCATGCGTGACGTGGAATACGGCTGGATCCTGCGCTACCTGCACTCAACCGGTGCATCGGCGTTCTTCATCGTGGTCTATCTGCACATGTTCCGCGGCCTGCTCTACGGCTCCTACCAGAAGCCGCGTGAACTGGTGTGGCTGTTCGGCATGCTGATCTACCTGGCGCTGATGGCCGAAGCCTTCATGGGCTACCTGCTGCCGTGGGGCCAGATGTCGTACTGGGGTGCCCAGGTGATCATCTCGCTGTTCGGTGCCATCCCGGTGATCGGTGGTGACCTTACCCAGTGGATCCGCGGTGACTACCTGATCTCGGGCATCACCCTGAACCGCTTCTTCGCCCTGCATGTGGTCGCCTTGCCGATCGTGATTCTCGGCCTGGTGGTACTGCACATCCTCGCCCTTCACGAAGTGGGTTCGAACAACCCGGACGGCGTCGACATCAAGAAGAAAAAGGATGAAAACGGCATCCCGCTGGACGGTATCCCATTCCACCCGTACTACACCGTCAAGGACATCGTCGGCGTGGTGGTGTTCCTGTTCGTGTTCTGCGCCGTGGTGTTCTTCTTCCCGGAAATGGGTGGGTACTTCCTGGAGAAACCCAACTTCGAACAGGCCAACGCCTTCAAGACCCCTGAGCACATTGCGCCTGTGTGGTACTTCACGCCGTTCTACGCGATCCTGCGTGCGGTGCCTGACAAGTTGATGGGCGTCATCGCCATGGGTGCGGCCATCGCCGTGTTGTTCGTACTGCCCTGGCTCGACCGCAGCCCGGTGCGCTCCATGCGCTACAAGGGCTGGATCAGCAAACTCTTCCTGCTGGTGTTCTGCGTGGCCTTCGTCATCCTCGGCGTGCTGGGCGTACTGGCACCGACACCTGGGCGTACCTTGCTGTCGCAGGTGTGCACGGTGTTGTACTTCGCCTACTTCCTGCTGATGCCGTTCTACACAAGGCTCGAGAAGACCAAACCGGTTCCGGAAAGGGTGACTGGCTGATGAAAAAGTTGATTGCAGTATTTTTGCTGGCAGTGATGCCTGCCTTTTCCTTCGCTGCCGAACACGGCCTCGAGCTGGACAAGGTCGACATCGACCTGAGTGACAAGGCCGCCATGCAGGACGGTGCGCGTACCTTTGCCAACTATTGCATGGGTTGCCACAGTGCCAAGTTCCAGCGTTACGAGCGGGTGGCCGATGACCTGGGGATTCCGCACGAGCTGATGCTGGAGAAGCTGGTGTTCACGGGTGCCAAGATCGGTGACCACATGCAGATTGGCATGAAGCCCAGTGACGCCAAGACCTGGTTCGGCGCCGCACCGCCCGACCTGACCCTGGTGGCCCGTGTGCGTGGTACCGACTGGCTGTACACCTACCTGCGCAGCTTCTATGAGGACCCATCGCGGCCTTACGGGGTAAACAACAAGGTGTTCCCGAACGTCGGCATGCCTAACGTGCTGGTCGGTCTGCAAGGCAACCAGGTGATTGGCTGCAAACAAGTGCAGACCGTGACCGATGGAAAGAAGCAATTCGACCCGTTGACCGGTAGCCCTATCACCCATGAAGCCTGCGACCAGCTGACCATTACGCCGAAATCCGGTACCCTGACAACCGAGCAGTTCGACGAGAAGGTCAAGAACCTGGTGACCTTCCTGGCCTATTCGGCCAACCCGGTCAAACTGGAAAGCCAGCGCATCGGTACCTACGTGTTGCTGTACCTGGCTTTCTTCTTCGTATTCGCCTATTTGCTCAAGCGTGAATACTGGAAGGACGTGCACTGATCACGCAGTAGTTTCTGGTTGTTGAACGCGCCCGGGGCGCCCCCGCAGAGATGCGGGGCGCGCCCCGGGCGCGTTTTCATTTACAGTTGTACAAGCATCCCGTGCGAGGAGCCGCTACATGGGCGCAACCAACAGGTTAGCCTGCTATTCCGATCCCGCTGATCACTATTCCCATCGGGTACGTCTTGTGCTCGCCGAGAAGGGCATCAGCGTACAGGTCATCGATGTCGACCCCGGCCGCCTGCCGCCCAAGCTGATCGAGGTGAACCCTTACGGCAGTGTGCCGACGCTGGTCGACCGTGACCTGGCGTTGTATGAATCGACCGTGGTGATGGAATACCTCGAGGAGCGTTACCCGCACCCACCGCTGATGCCGGTATACCCGGTTGCGCGGGGGAACAGCCGCTTGCTGATGCACCGCATCCAGCGCGACTGGTGCTCCCTGGCCGATACCGTGCTCGACCCGCGCAGCAACGAGGCCGCTCGTGCCGAGGCGCGCAAGGCCTTGCGCGAGAGCCTGACCGGGGTCTCGCCCTTGTTTGGCGAGTTCGCCTGTTTCATGAGCGAGGAGCAAAGCCTGGTCGATTGTTGTCTACTGCCCATACTCTGGCGTTTGCCGGTGTTGGGCATCGAGTTGCCGCGGCAAGCCAAGCCGCTGCTGGATTACATGGAGCGTCAGTTCGCCCGCGAGCCTTTCCAGGCGAGCCTGTCCTCCGTAGAACGTGAAATGCGCAAGCTTTAAGGAGCCGTTGATGAACTCCAGTCGCCCCTATCTGGTTCGAGCACTGTACGAGTGGATCGTCGACAACGATTGCACGCCCCATATGCTGGTCAATGCCGAGTTCCCGAAGGTCCAGGTGCCGGATGGTTTCGCCAGTGATGGCCAGATTGTGTTGAATATCTCGCCAAGCGCCGTGCGCAGCCTGCACATGGACAACGACGCGGTCAGCTTCGAGGGCCGCTTCAGTGGCGTGGCTCACTCGCTGTTTGTGCCGGTTGGCGCCATCCTGGGTATCTACGCCCGGGAAAATGGCCAGGGCATGGTTTTTGAGCTAGAGCCGTCGCAGGATGACGAGGGCCTGGAAGACGATGATGTGCAGCCGGATGACGATGGCCCGCCAGAGGGTGGCGGCCAGCCACCACGTCCGACTGGCCGACCAAGCCTGAAAGTGGTCAAGTAACAAAAAAAGGCGATCCAACCGGATCGCCTTTTTCTTTGCTCTCAACGTGAGATTACAGGTCGCTGATGGTGCGTACCTGATCCTTGTTGATGCGGGTGCGTTTGCCGTCGAGTTGCTGGAACTCGTAGAAGCCGGAGTCGGCGTCGAATTCCGGTACGTCGACCGTCTGGATTTCACGGCCGTCGTTGAGAATGATCTGGCTAGGGGTGGAGCAGCCGGCCAGGGTGGCGACGGTGCCGAACAGCAGGGCTGGCAGCAGAAGCTTTTTCATGCGGTGTTTCCTGGATTTCTGAAAAGACACGGTGTTGCGCTTGCCTGTACCGGCCTCTTCGCGGGCTTGCCCGCTCCCACAGGGTTTGGCGTATCCCTGTGGGAGCGGGCAAGCCCGCGAAGAGGCCGGTACAGGCTAACGAATCAGTCGATGTACTCGAACAGCTTGACGATCTTCTGCACGCCCGACACACCCTGTACCACGGCAGTGGCCGAGTTGGCCTCCTGCTGGGTCACCAGGCCGAGCAGGTAGACGATGCCGTTTTCGGTAATCACCTTGATGCGCGAGCTGGGTACGGCATTATCGGTCAGCATCTGGGCTTTGATCTTGGTGGTCAGCCAGGCGTCGTTGTTGCGCGCCAGGATGGAAGAGGGCTGCATCACCTGCAGCTCGTTGTGCACCTTCTTGACCCGCTGCACCTGGCTGGCGGTCTGCTCGGCCAGGCTCTTGAGGTCGGCGCGCGGGGTCTGGCCGGCCAGCAGGACGATGCCGTTATAGCTGCTGACAACGATGTGCGAACCTTTGTCCAGGTCAGGGCTGGCCTTGGCGATATTGACCGAGGCCTTGGTTTCGATCAGCGAGTCGTCGATCTTGCTGCCGATGGTGCGCGTGCCGCGATCATCTTCGATCGGCGAATTGCGGGTAGAGGTCAGTACCGAGCTGCAACCAGTGACGCTCAGGCACAGGGTCAGGGCCATCAGGCCGAGGCGCATAGGGGTCATTCTTCACTCCCGAACAGTTGGCTGTCGATCAGATCACACAGGCAGTGGATCGCCAGCAGGTGGACTTCCTGGACGCGTGCGGTAATCGTCGAAGGTACGCGGATTTCCACGTCTTCGGGCAGCAGCAGCGAAGCCATGCCGCCACCGTCGCGGCCAGTCAATGCTACGACAATCATTTCGCGGTCATGTGCGGCCTGGATCGCCTGGATCACGTTGGCCGAGTTGCCGCTGGTGGAGATCGCCAGCAGAACGTCACCGGGCTGGCCCAGCGCGCGTATCTGCTTGGAAAAGACTTCGTTGTAGCTGTAGTCGTTGGCGATCGAGGTCAGGGTCGAGCTGTCGGTGGTCAGCGCGATGGCCGGCAGGCTCGGCCGTTCACGCTCGAAGCGGTTGAGCAGCTCCGAGGAAAAATGCTGAGCATCGCCGGCCGAGCCGCCATTGCCGCAGGCGAGCATCTTGCCCTCGTTGAGCAGCGCGTTGACCATGACCAGGCTGGCCTGCTCGATGTGCGGTGCCAGGATGTCCATTGCCTGTTGCTTGGTATCGATGCTGGCCTGGAACAGCCGGCGAATTCGGGATTGCATGTCCATCTGGTGACCTTAAGTGGGGCGGTGGCCTTTGCTACGCGCAACAACGACCAGCCCGCGAAACATAGAGCAAAAAAAACGGAGTGGGTTCAGCATTCGAAGGCGTTTTTCAGCCATTGAAGCGGTTTGCCTGCATGGTGACTACCCTGCAGGGCGACTACGTCGAAGCGGCAGGGGTGGTTGCTCCAGTGGGGCTCCTTCTGCAGGAACAGGCTGGCGGCGAGCACCAGCCGTTTCTGCTTGCGCCCGTCGATGCTGCCGAGAGCGCCACCGAAGCCCGCGTGCAACCGGTAGCGGACTTCGACGAATACTACTGTATCGGCGTCGAGCATGACCAGATCAAGCTCACCGCCTTTGCACCGCCAGTTACGCGCCAGCAGTTGCAGGCCCTGCCCTTGAAGGTATTCCAGGGCCTGGGTTTCCGCTGCCTGTCCGGCGCTGGTGGGCGACGCTGCTGCCATCAACGAGCGGTGTCAGGCAGGCGCTGGACCTGGCCGCCGACGAACTCTGCCCAAGGCAGCTGGCGCTCGACACGCTGGTTGGCGTTCATGCTCAGGCTGCCCGAAAGGCCCAGTACGCGATTGTCCGGCAGCGCTTTCAGCTGGCCCAGGCGCGGCGCCAGGCTGTAGGCGTCGACGCCCATGGCATACAGGCGGCCCAGGCTACCGGCGGCTTGTGGCCATTGCTGCACGACCTGTTGACGCAGGCTGTTGCTGGTGTCGAGCAGCCACGGGGTTTCGCAGAAGCGGATGCCGTTCATGTCGTTGTACTGGTTGACGTCGCCACTGGCGCTGTACAGGTTCGAGGTGGCGTAGACCGGTACGTCGCCGGCGTACTGGAAGTTCAGGGTCGGCTTGATCTGCTGGGCCTGTTGCGGGGTCGAGGCGAGGAAGATGAAGTCGATGTCCTGGCGGCGCGACGGCTGCGCGGCGATGCTGCCGCCTACCGTGCTCTGCAGGCTCTTGGCACGGCCTTCGCTCTGGCGCAGCTGGAACAGTTCGGCAATCTGCTGGGCCAGGGCGACCGGCTGGGCGATGCGTTCGGCGGCGAGCAGGGTACCACCGTTGCCTTCCCAATCCTGGCGGAAGGCCGCAAGCACGCGGTCACCCCATTCGCCGCTCGGCACCAGGGCCACGGCGCGAACCATGCCATCGGCGCGGGCGCGGCGGGCCACTTCACGGGCCTCGTCTTCGGCAGCCAGGCCAAACTGGAACAGCTGCGGCGGAGCCTTCTGGCCGGCGTCGGCGTAATTCAGGGCCAGGGTGGTGATCGGCAGTTGTGGCTTGGCGGCCAGCTGCTTGACCAACGGTTTTTCCAGCGGGCCGATCACCAGCTGTACGCCTGCGGCTTGGGCCTGGCGATAGAAATCGTCGAGCGAGCCGATGCGCGAGCTGTCGAATACCTGCACCGCTGGCGCCTGCTGGCCGGCTTGCTGGGCCTGGAAGTGCGCAGCCATGAAGCCGTCACGCAGGGCTCGGGCAACCCCGGCCAGCGGGCCTTCCTGGGGCAGCAGCAGGGCAATCCTGGTCAGTGGCTGGCTGGCCAGCTCCTTGAGCTTGGTCAGCGCCAGCGGCAGCTGTTGAGCGGCCGGATGGTCCGGGTGCTGCTTGACCCAGGCATCGATAGCGGCTTGTTGCTGCTCCAGGGTGCCGGCGCTTTTCACGGCGAAGGCCAGGCTGGTCCAGCCGGCCAGGGTCTGGTCGTTGCCTGGCTGCTGCAGTTGCTCTGCAGGCAGCGAGGCGACCAGGGCCCAGATAGCGTCATTGTTGGCGCTGGCGGCCTGGCCGCTGAGCAGCGGAGCCAGCAGTACGCGCTGTTGTGCGGCCGCCAGGGCCTGGCCATCTGCTTCGAGGGCGGCCGCGTGCACGCTGTAGGTGCGCGCTTGCTGCTCTTCCGGCAGTTCGGCGATGCGCTGCAGGCTAGGGTGGGCCAGGGCGGTCAGGGCAGCCTTGGGCTGGTTGCGGCTCATGGCCAGCTCGGCGCCGAGGGTGCTGGCGAACACTTGCTGGGCCGGTTTGAGCGTGTCCAGCGGCACCTGCTCGAGGATGCGTGCGGCGCGGGGGAAGTCCTTCTGCTTGTAGGCCAGGTCGGCTGCGCTCAGGCGCAGCAAGGCGGCGTCTTCCGCGGACTTGCTGGAAGCAGCCTTTTCGAGCAGTTGCTCGATGCTGGCGTCCGGGGTGCGTGGCAGTTCGCCCAGGCTGGATGAGGGCGAGCTGGCGCAGGCCGCCAGCAGGGCGGCAAGGCAGAGGGCTGTGAACAGCCGCAGGCAAGCGATCATGTAAAGGTCCTGTTACTCGATCAAGGTGGCCGGCAATTGTACCCAAGCGCTGGCCGGGGCGCGATGTCGCCGTGTCGAACCTTCACTATAGGTGGCCTGCCACCGGTCGTTGGCGAAGTTCTTTGCGCCCTGTTGCAGGCGCTCGGGCTACAATAGCGCCTTTGATCCGAACGACAGGTGTGCGCAGTGACTGATGTGGCAGGGGCTTCGAAATCCACCGTGGGGACGCTGTATGTGGTCGCAACCCCCATCGGCAACCTCGACGACATGAGCGCCCGGGCGCTGAAGGTGCTGGCGGACGTGGCCCTGATCGCGGCGGAAGATACTCGCCATTCGGTCCGCCTGCTGCAGCACTTCGGCATCGACACGCCGCTGGCGGCCTGCCATGAGCACAACGAGCGTGACGAGGGCGGGCGTTTTCTCACCAAGCTGCTGGCAGGCGAAAATGTGGCACTGGTATCCGACGCCGGCACGCCGCTGATTTCCGATCCCGGCTACCACCTGGTGCGCCAGGCGCGAGCTGCCGGGGTGAACGTGGTGCCGGTGCCGGGCGCCTGTGCTCTGATCGCCGCCCTGTCGGCGGCCGGCCTGCCCTCGGACCGCTTCATTTTCGAAGGCTTCCTGCCAGCCAAGGCGGCGGGGCGCCGGGCGCGCCTGGAGCAGGTAAAGGAAGAACCGCGCACGCTGATCTTCTATGAGGCCCCTCACCGCATCCTGGAATGCCTTGAAGACATGGAGGCGGTGTTCGGTGGCGAGCGCCCGGCGCTGTTGGCGCGCGAGCTGACCAAGACCTTCGAGACCCTCAAGGGCCTGCCGCTGGCTGAGCTGCGCGCGTTCGTTGCCGGCGACAGCAACCAGCAGCGCGGCGAGTGCGTGGTGCTGGTCGGTGGCTGGAGTGCGCCGGAGGGCGGGCAGGCGATCAGTGCCGAGGCGCAGCGGGTGCTCGACCTGCTGCTGGCCGAGCTGCCGCTCAAGCGGGCGGCGGCGCTGGCTGCGGAAATTACCGGGGTGCGCAAGAACCTGCTGTATCAACTTGCCCTGGAAAAGCAGAAAGCCGAATAGTGGCATATTGATATAAATGCCGGTATTGCTTGTCGTTGGGCGCGCGTGCCGTTAATCTTGTCGGCGGAGAGTCGATCGGACAGTCGCTGCCTGCTTTTGTTCCGCAATAGCAGGGGGAGGAAAGTCCGGGCTCCATAGGGCAGAGTGCCAGGTAACGCCTGGGAGGCGCGAGCCTACGGAAAGTGCCACAGAAAATAACCGCCTAAGCATTTCGGTGCCGGTAAGGGTGAAAAGGTGCGGTAAGAGCGCACCGCACGGCTGGCAACAGTTCGTGGCTAGGTAAACCCCACTCGGAGCAAGACCAAATAGGGTTCCATCAGGCGTGGCCCGCGTCGGAACCGGGTAGGTTGCTAGAGGCGTCCAGTGATGGCCGTCGTAGAGGAATGACTGTCCTCGACAAAACCCGGCTTACAGATCGACTCTCCACCTTTCCTTCCCTGCTTGAATCGATAGCAGATGCCCGTTGGTAATACCGAAAAAATCTTACTCTTGATAAATCACTTTAACTTTGAACTGCACGTGCTTGCGTGGGTTTGATTTTTCTCGTGTTTTTTTCTACCTGGTAGTCCTTCCGCATTCCTTTATTGCGCTAAATCTCGGTCCTGTAAGGCTTTTCCTTCCGAACGTGCCTTGACGGTGCTGCGGGCGGATTCCTATAGTGTGCGCAAGTGGCAGAAAGTGGGATGAAGTGGGTTTTCTGACACAAAAAAGCTAACATTGTGGGGAATCGCAGCCGTGTTCCGCGGAGCCAACGCCGTCAGCCTCGATGCCAAGGGCCGTCTCGCCATGCCGAGCCGGTACCGTGACGAGCTCGATTCGCGTTGCAATGGTCAGCTGATCGTGACCATCGACGCCGTTGACCCCTGCTTGTGTGTTTATCCCCTCGATGAGTGGGAACAGATAGAAGCCAAGTTGCGTGCCTTGCCATCGTTGCGTGAGGAAAACCGCCGCCTGCAGCGTTTGCTGATCGGTAATGCGGTTGACCTGGAGCTCGATGGCAGTGGGCGTTTCCTGGTGCCGCCCCGTCTGCGCGAGTACGCCAAGCTCGACAAGAAGGCGATGCTGGTGGGGCAACTGAACAAATTCCAGCTGTGGGATGAAGATGCCTGGAACGCGGTTTCGGCAGCCGACCTTGCAGCTATTCAACAACCGGGCGCCATGCCCGACGAATTGCGTGACCTGATCCTGTGACCATAGATAGCGGCTTCAACCACATTACCGTCCTGCTCGACGAAGCTGTCGAGGCATTGGCCCTGCGCGCCGACGGTTGCTATCTGGACGGCACCTTTGGCCGTGGCGGGCACAGCCGGCTGATTCTCAGCAAACTCGGGCCGCAAGGGCGGCTGCTGGGTTTCGACAAAGATCCACAGGCGATTGCCACGGGGCAAGCGCTGGCGGCCGAAGACGGCCGCTTTGTCATTGTGCAGCGCAGCTTTGCCGAGCTGGGTGCGGAAGTGGCCGAGCGCGGCCTGCACGGCAAGGTCAGTGGTGTGCTGCTGGACCTGGGCGTGTCTTCGCCACAGCTGGATGACCCCGAGCGGGGGTTCAGCTTCCTCAATGATGGCCCGCTGGACATGCGCATGAACCCGGACCAAGGCATCAGCGCTGCAGAGTTCATCGCCACTGCGCCAGTGGAAGAAATCGCCCGTGTCTTCAAGGAGTATGGCGAGGAACGCTTCGCCGGGCGCATGGCGCGAGCCGTGGTCGAGCGTCGCGAAAAACAGCCGTTCACCCGTACCGCCGACCTGGCAGAGGTGCTCAAGGTGGCCAACCCGGCATGGGAGAAGGGCAAAAACCCGGCAACCCGTGCCTTCCAGGGGCTTCGCATTCACGTCAACAACGAGCTGGGCGACCTTGAGGCCGGCCTCGAGGCCGCACTCGATGCGCTCGAAGTCGGTGGTCGCCTGGCGGTCATCAGCTTCCACTCGCTGGAAGACCGTATCGTCAAACTGTTCATGCGCAAGCTGGTGAAAGGTGAGGCTGACAACCTGCCGCGCAACCTGCCGGTTCAGCACAAGGTCTTCGAGCCGAAAATCAAGCTCATCGGCAAGGCCCAGTTCGCCTCCGAAGCCGAGCTCAAGGCCAACCCACGTTCGCGTAGCGCCGTGATGCGCGTGGCGGAGAAACTGCGGTGAGCAGGCTGTTTGCCAAACCTTTGCCAGGCGGAAGCTTCCTGATGCTTCTGTTGTTCGTTGCCGTGCTGATTTCGGCCATCGCTGTGTCCTACAGCGCGCACTGGAACCGTCAGTTGCTCAACACCCTGTACGGCGAGTTGAACGAGCGCGACAAGGCCCAGGCCGAGTGGGGTCGGCTGATCCTCGAGCAAAGCACCTGGACCGCCGCCAGCCGCATCGAAAACCTGGCTTCCGAGCAACTGAAGATGCGCGTGCCTTCGGCTGACGAAGTACGGATGGTGGCGCCATGATGAAGCTCGAAGGCGCACTCTACCCATGGCGCTTCCGCGTGGTGATCGGCTTGCTGGCGCTGATGGTCGGTGCCATCTGCTGGCGCATTATCGACCTGCAGGTGGTCGACCGTGATTTCCTCAAGGGGCAGGGCGATGCGCGCAGCCTGCGTCACATCCCTATCCCGGCTCACCGCGGCCTGATCACTGACCGTAACGGTGAGCCACTGGCAGTCAGTACCCCGGTCACTACCCTGTGGGCCAACCCCAAGGAAATGCAGGCTTCCAAAGACCGCTGGCCACAATTGGCCGCCGCGCTGGGGCAGAACCCGCAGCAGTTGACCGAGCGCCTCACCCAGCAGGCCAGCAAAGAGTTCATCTACCTGGTCCGCGGCCTGACCCCGGAGCAGGGCCAGCATGTGCTCGACCTGAAAGTGCCAGGTGTGTATGGCCTGGAAGAATTCCGCCGCTTCTACCCGGCCGGTGATGTCACCGCGCACATGGTCGGCTTCACCGACCTCGATGACCACGGTCGCGAAGGGGTGGAACTGGCCTATGACGAGTGGCTGGCCGGTGTACCCGGCAAGCGGCAGGTGATCAAGGACCGGCGCGGCCGGCTGATCAAGGACATCCAGGTAACCAAGAACGCCAAGGCAGGGAAGACCTTGGCGTTGTCGATTGACTTGCGCCTGCAGTACCTGGCCACTCGCGAACTGCGCAATGCCATTGCCGAACAGGACGCCAAGGCCGGCAGCCTGGTGATCATGGACGTCAAGACCGGTGAGGTCCTGGCCATGGTCAACCAGCCGACCTACAACCCCAACAACCGCCGCAGCATGTTCCCCGCGGCCATGCGTAACCGGGCGATCATCGACGTGTTCGAGCCGGGCTCCACAGTCAAGCCGATCTCCATGAGCGCGGCGCTGCAGAGCGGCCGCTGGAAGCCGACCGACAAGGTCGAGGTATACCCGGGCAGCCTGCAGATCGGTCGCTACACCATCAAGGACGTGTCCAAGAGCGAGGGCCCGATCCTCGACCTGACCGGCATCCTGATCAACTCCAGTAACGTCGGCATGAGCAAGATCGCCTTCGACATCGGCGGCGAGGCCATCTACCGGGTCATGTCCCAGGTCGGCCTGGGCCAGTACACCGGCCTTGGCTTCCCTGGCGAGCGTGTCGGCAACCTGCCCAACCACCGCGAGTGGCGCAAGGCCGAGACTGCGACCTTGTCCTATGGCTATGGCGTGTCGGTCACTGCCCTGCAGTTGGTGCACGCCTACGCGGCGCTGGCCAACGACGGCAAGATGGTGCCGCTGTCGATCCTCAAGGTCGACAAGGCACCGGAAGCGGTGCAGGCCATACCAAAGGAAACCGCCGAAACCGTCCAGGGCATGCTGCAGCAAGTGATCGAAGCACCGCGCGGCGTGTTCCGCGCCCAGGTGCCGTTCTACCACGTGGCCGGCAAGTCCGGTACTGCGCGTAAAGCCACTGTGGGGTCCAAGGGTTACACCGAAAACGCCTACCGCTCGCTGTTCGCCGGCTTCGGGCCGATGAGCGACCCGCGTTACGCCATCGTCGTGGTCATCGACGAACCGGGCAAGGGCGGCTACTTCGGTGGCCTGGTATCGGCGCCGGTGTTCAGCAAGGTCATGTCCGGCACCCTGCGCCTGATGAACGTGCCGCCAGACAACCTGCCGCCACCCGCACCCGTCGAACAATCGCAGGTCAATGCAGCAGCAACCGCCAAGGGAGGGCGTGGATGATGACAATGCCATTGAGCAAGCTTTTCGCTCACGCCAGCCGTGACCCGCTGATCCGTGAACTGACCCTGGACAGCCGCAATGTGCGCCCGGGCGACCTGTTCCTGGCCGTGCCGGGCGCCAAGGTCGATGGCCGCGAGCATATCGCCGATGCCCTGGCTCGTGGCGCTGCCGCCGTGGCCTATGAAGAACAGGGCGTAAGCGTCCTGCCAATCACCGACGTGCCGCTCATCCCGGTCAAGGGCCTGATCGCCCAGCTTTCGGATATCGCGGGTCGCTTCTATGGCGAACCGAGCCGCCGGCTGAACCTGGTGGGCGTGACCGGTACCAACGGCAAGACCAGCGTCACCCAGCTGGTTGCCCAGGCGCTGGACGTGCTTGGCCAGCGTTGTGGCCTGATCGGTACCCTGGGTACCGGCTTCTATGGTGAACTGCAGAGCGGCCGCCTGACCACGCCCGACCCGATCGCCGTGCAGTCGACCCTCAACGACCTCGGAAAAGGAGGCGCCAAGGCCGTGGCCATGGAGGTTTCCTCCCATGCCCTGGAACAGGGGCGGGTCGCTGCACTGGCATTCGATATCGCGGTGATGACCAACCTGTCCCGCGATCATCTCGATTATCACGGCAGCATGGAGGCCTACGAGGCCGCCAAGGCCAAGCTGTTCGCCTGGCCGAGCCTGCGCTGCCAGGTGGTCAACCTGGATGACGACTTCGGCCGTCGCCTGGCTGCCGACTTTGCCCGCCGCCCGAGTTTCGACCATATCGAGACCCGGCTGCTTAGCTACAGCCTGGAAAACCCGGACGCCTCGTTGTACTGCCGCGAAGCGCTGTTCAACGACGATGGCGTGCGTGCCACCTTGGTCACCGCCCAGGGTGAGCGCGTCCTGTGCAGTCAGTTGCTGGGCCGTTTCAACCTCAGCAACATGCTCGCCGCTGTGGCGACCCTGCTGGCACTGGATTACGCGCTGGACGAGATCCTTGAGGTCACCCCGCAGTTGCAGGGCCCGGTAGGCCGTATGCAGCGCCTGGGTGGCGGCGACAAACCGCTGGTGGTGGTCGACTACGCGCACACCCCGGACGCCCTGGAAAAAGTACTCGAAGCCCTGCGCCCGCACGCGCACGGCAAGCTGCTTTGCCTGTTCGGCTGCGGCGGTGACCGTGACCGCGGCAAGCGCCCGTTGATGGCCGAAGTGGCCGAGCGCCTGGCCGACCGCGTGCTGGTCACCGACGACAACCCGCGTACTGAAGACCCGCTGCGCATCTTTGACGACATCCGTCCTGGTTTCGCCAGGCCTGCGGAGGTCGAGTTCGTTGCCGGTCGTGGCGAAGCCATCGCGCACCTGGTCGCCACTGCCGCTGCCGACGACGTGATCGTGCTAGCCGGCAAGGGGCACGAGGATTACCAGGAGATCAATGGCGAGCGCCATGACTTCTCCGATTTGATCGAGGCCGAAAAGGCACTTGCAGCCTGGGAGGCTCCACATGCTTAAGCCGCTGTCACTCAGCCAGCTGACCACAGCACTGAGTGGTCAACACGTTGGTGCCGACGCCACCTTCACGGGTGTCAGCATCGACAGCCGCAGCGTTGGCGCCGGGCAACTGTTCGTCGCCCTGGCCGGCCCGCGCTTCGATGGTCACGACTACCTGGCCGATGTAAAGGCCAAGGGCGCTGTCGCGGCCCTGGTCGAGCGTGTAGTGGCCGATGTCGACCTGCCGCAGCTGCTGGTTGCCGATTGCCGCCTGGCCCTGGGGCAACTCGGTGCACTGAACCGCGCCGCCTACGACAAGCCGGTGGTGGCCATCACCGGTTCCAGCGGCAAGACCACGGTCAAGGAGATGCTCGCCAGCATCCTGCGTACCCGTGGCCTGGTGCACGCCACCCGCGGCAACCTGAACAACGACCTCGGCGCGCCGCTGACCCTGCTGGAGATCGCTCCCGAGCACAGTGCCGCGGTGATCGAGCTGGGCGCCTCGCGCATTGGCGAGATCCGCTACACCGTGGGCCTGACCCGGCCCCAGGTGGTCATCATCAACAACGCCGGTACCGCCCACGTGGGCGAGTTCGGCGGCCCGGAGAAGATCGTCGAAGCCAAGGGCGAGATCCTCGAAGGCCTGGGCGAGGGCGGTATCGCCATCCTCAATCTGGACGACAAGGCTTTTGATATCTGGAAGGCGCGTGCCGGCGCGCACAAGGTCTTCAGTTTCGCCCGCAGCAATGCCAGTGCCGATTTCTACGCCACCGATATCGGTCGCGATGCCCGTGGTTGCCCGTCATTCAAGCTGCATGGCGCTGGCGACGAGGTAGACGTGCAACTCAATGTGCTCGGTGAGCACAACGTCAGCAACGCCCTGGCCGCCGCCGCCGCTGCCCATGCCGTTGGTCTGAGCCTGAGCGGCATCGCTGCCGGCCTGGCTGCCATGCAACCGGTCAAGGGCCGTACCGTGGCGCAGATCGCGCCGAATGGCGTGCGGGTGATCGACGACAGTTACAACGCAAATCCCACCTCCATGTGCGCGGCCATTGATATACTCGCCGGCTTTTCCGGGCGCACCGTTCTGGTGCTTGGGGATATCGGCGAACTGGGGCAATGGGCGGAGGAAGGCCACCGTCAGGTGGGTGACTACGCGCGCGGCAAGGTCGATGCGCTTTACGCAGTGGGTTCCAACATGACACACGCGGTCAAGGCGTTCGGCGCCAATGGTCGCCATTTCGCTACTCAAGCTGAGTTGATCGACGCAGTTGGCGCCGAGAATGCCAGCGACACCACTATCTTGATCAAGGGCTCGCGCAGCGCTGCGATGGAAAACGTCGTGGCGGCATTGTGCGGTGCCAGCGGGGAGAAACATTAATGCTGCTGCTGTTGGCCGAGTATCTGCAACAGTTCCACAAAGGCTTCGCGGTCTTCCAGTACCTGTCCCTGCGCGGGATTCTGGGTGTGCTGACCGCGTTGTCCCTGGCGCTGTGGCTGGGGCCGTGGATGATCCGTACCCTGCAAATCCGCCAGATCGGCCAGGCCGTGCGTAACGACGGCCCGCAATCGCACCTGTCCAAGTCCGGCACCCCGACCATGGGCGGGGCGCTGATCCTGTCCGCCATTGCCGTCAGTACCCTGCTGTGGGCCGACCTGACCAACCGCTATGTGTGGGTTGTGCTCATCGTTACCCTGGCATTCGGTGCCATCGGCTGGGTTGACGACTACCGCAAGGTCATCGAAAAGAACTCGCGCGGCCTGCCTAGCCGCTGGAAGTACTTCTGGCAGTCGGTGTTCGGCCTGGCTGCAGCCATCTTCCTGTACAAGACCGCGCCGACCAGCGTCGAAACCACGCTGATCCTGCCGTTCATCAAGGATGTCACCATTCCTCTGGGCATCGGCTTCGTCGTGCTGACCTACTTCGTCATTGTCGGTTCGAGCAACGCGGTCAACCTTACCGACGGCCTCGACGGCCTGGCGATCATGCCGACGGTGATGGTGGGCGGTGCCCTGGGCATCTTCTGCTACCTGTCGGGCAACGTGAAGTTCGCCGAATACCTGCTGATCCCGTACGTGCCGGGCTCGGGCGAGCTGATCGTGTTCTGCGGCGCGCTGATCGGTGCCGGCCTGGGCTTCCTGTGGTTCAACACCTACCCGGCGCAGGTGTTCATGGGGGACGTCGGCGCGCTGGCGCTGGGTGCCGCGCTGGGCACCATCGCCGTGATCGTCCGCCAGGAAATCGTGCTGTTCATCATGGGCGGCGTGTTCGTCATGGAAACCCTGTCGGTGGTGATCCAGGTTGCCTCGTTCAAGCTCACCGGCAAGCGCGTGTTCCGCATGGCGCCGATCCACCACCACTTTGAACTCAAAGGCTGGCCAGAGCCACGGGTGATCGTCCGCTTCTGGATCATCACCGTGATCCTGGTGCTGATCGGCCTTGCAACCCTGAAACTGAGGTAGATGAGCGTGTCATTGATCGCTTCCGACCAATTCCGCATCGTTGTCGGCCTCGGCAAGAGCGGCATGTCCCTGGTTCGCTTCCTGGCGAGCCGGGGCATTGCCTTTGCGGTCGCCGACACCCGCGAGCAACCGCCGGAACTGGACACCCTGCGCCGTGATTACCCGCAGGTGGAAGTGCGCTGTGGTGAGCTGGATGTGGATTTCCTGTGCCGCGCCAACGAGTTGTACGTCAGCCCCGGCCTGGCCCTGGCCACCCCGGCGCTGCAGCAGGCGGCCGCGCGTGGCGTGAAGCTGTCCGGCGACATCGAGCTGTTCGCTCGCCACGCCAAGGCCCCGATCATTGCCATCAGCGGCTCCAACGCCAAGAGCACCGTTACCACCCTGGTTGGCGAAATGGCTGCCAAGGCCGGCAAGCGCGTGGCGGTTGGGGGCAACCTCGGTACCCCGGCGCTGGACCTGCTGGCCGATGACGTGGAGCTGTACGTGCTGGAACTGTCCAGCTTCCAGCTGGAAACCACCGACCAGCTCAACGCCGAAGTGGCCACCGTGCTGAACATCAGCGAAGACCACATGGACCGCTACAGCGGCCTGCCGGCCTATCACCTGGCCAAGCACCGGATCTTCC
This sequence comes from Pseudomonas sp. B19(2017), assembly GCF_002113165.1. Taxonomy (NCBI): domain Bacteria; kingdom Pseudomonadati; phylum Pseudomonadota; class Gammaproteobacteria; order Pseudomonadales; family Pseudomonadaceae; genus Pseudomonas; species Pseudomonas sp. B19(2017). Next base: position 74,883 of record NZ_NEJR01000019.1, on the reverse strand, counting down.
GTGGTGCCCGCCAGGTCGTGGTCAACCGCCAGGACGCCCTGACCCGGCCGTTGCCGGTGGAAGGCCGCCCATGCTGGACCTTCGGCCTCAACCAGCCGGATTTCAAGGCCTTCGGCCTGCGCGAAGTGGACGGCGAGAAACACCTGGCCTTCGAGTTCCAGGCGCTGATGCCGGCGCGTGAGCTGAAGATTCGTGGTGCCCACAACCAGAGCAATGCCCTGGCGGCGCTGGCCCTGGGGCATGCTGCCGGCCTGCCGTTCGAACCGATGCTCGAAGCCCTGCGCGAGTTCGGCGGCCTGGCCCACCGTTGCCAGTGGGTGCGCGAGCGCAACGGCGTGAACTGGTATGACGATTCCAAGGCCACCAACGTCGGTGCTGCGCTGGCCGCCATCGAGGGCCTGGGTGCCGATATCGAAGGCAAGCTGGTGCTGATCGCCGGTGGTGATGGCAAGGGCGCCGACTTCACCGCGCTGCGCGAGCCGGTCCAGCGCTTCTGCCGCGCCGTGGTTCTGCTTGGCCGTGATGCCGAGCGCCTGGCCGAAGCCCTGGGCGATGGCGTACAGATGGTGCGTGTGAAGACTCTCGATGACGCCGTGCAGCAATGCGCCGAACTGGCCCAGGCGGGTGATGCCGTGCTGCTGTCGCCAGCGTGCGCCAGTCTCGACATGTTCAAGAACTTCGAAGAACGCGGGCGCCTGTTCGCCCAGGCAGCGGGAGGCCTTGCATGATCTTCGGCATCCTCAAGCCTTACCCGTCGCCGCTGATCAGCGGCCGTGGCATCGACCTGGACTTCGCGATGCTCGCTGGCTGCTTGGCATTGCTGGGCCTGGGCCTGGTGATGATCACCTCGGCGTCCTCGGAAGTGGCTGCGGTGCAGTCGGGTAACCCGCTCTACCACATGTTCCGCCACCTGGTGTACGTATTCCTCGGCCTTGTCGCCTGCGGTGCCACCATGCTGGTGCCGATCGCCACCTGGCAGCGCATGGGCTTCATGATGCTGCTGGGGGCCTTCGGCCTGCTGGTGCTGGTGCTGGTGCCCGGTATCGGCCGCGAAGTGAACGGCTCCATGCGCTGGATCGGCTTCAGCTTCTTCAACGTGCAGCCTTCGGAAATCGCCAAGGTGTTCGTGGTCGTCTACCTGGCCGGCTACCTGGTACGTCGGCAGACCGAAGTCCGCGAAACCTGGATGGGCTTCTTCAAGCCGTTCATCGTGCTGCTGCCCATGGCGGCCCTGCTGCTGATGGAGCCGGACTTCGGCGCCACCGTGGTGATGATGGGCGCGGCTGCAGCCATGCTGTTCCTCGGCGGGGTGGGCTTGTTCCGCTTCAGCCTGATGGTGGTGCTGGCGGTGGTCGCGGTGTTCGTGCTGGTACAGGCGCAGCCGTACCGGATGGCACGTCTTATCACCTTCACCGACCCATGGTCCGACCAGTTCGGTTCCGGCTACCAGCTCACCCAGGCACTGATTGCCTTCGGCCGTGGCGAGTGGCTGGGCGTTGGCCTGGGCAACAGCGTGCAGAAACAGTTCTACCTGCCTGAAGCACACACCGACTTCGTGTTCTCGGTACTGGCCGAAGAGCTTGGCGTGGTCGGCTCGCTGCTGACCATCGCACTGTTCGTGTTCGTCACTGTGCGCGCCCTGTACATCGGCCTGTGGGCGGAAAAAGCCAAGCAGTTCTTTGCCGCTTATGTCGCCTTCGGCCTGGCCTTCCTGTGGATCGGCCAGTTCCTGATCAACATCGGTGTGAACGTCGGCCTGCTGCCGACCAAGGGCCTGACCCTGCCGTTCCTCAGCTACGGGGGCAGCTCGTTGGTGATCTGCTGTGCCTGCGTGGGGCTTTTGCTGCGTATCGAGTGGGAAAGCCGTACGCACCTGGGCAGTGAGGAGCACGAATTCAGCGAAAGCGATTTTGCCGAGGAGACCAATCATGGCCGCTGACGGCAAGAACGTACTGATCATGGCGGGCGGCACCGGGGGCCACGTGTTCCCGGCCTTGGCCTGCGCCCGTGAATTCCAGGCGCGCGGTTACAATGTGCACTGGCTGGGTACCCCGCGTGGCATCGAGAACGAACTGGTGCCCCAGGCCGGCCTGCCGTTGCACCTGATCCAGGTCAGCGGCCTTCGTGGCAAGAGCAAGCTGTCGTTGCTCAAGGCGCCGTTCACCCTGGTCAAGGCCGTGCTGCAGGCGCGGCGTATCGTGCGTGAGCTGAAACCGGTATGCGTGGTCGGCTTCGGTGGCTATGTGACCGGTCCCGGCGGCGTCGCTGCGCGGCTGTGTGGCGTGCCGTTGGTGATCCACGAGCAGAACGCCCGCGCCGGTACCGCCAATCGCTTGCTGGTGCCTCTGTCGGCACGGGTTTGCGAAGCTTTCCCGAACACTTTCGAGGCCAGCGACAAGCGTCGCACCACCGGCAACCCGGTGCGCCCGGAGCTGTTCATGGACGCGCAACGCGCGCCCCTGGCCGAGCGCCGTGCACGCCTGTTGGTGCTCGGTGGCAGCCTGGGTGCGGAACCATTGAACAAATTGTTGCCTAAGGCCCTGTCCGAAGTGCCCGCCGCGCTGCGACCGGAGGTGTTTCACCAGGCTGGCAAGCAACATGCGCCGATCACCGCCGAGCGTTATCACGAGGCAGGTGTCGAGGCGCAGGTAGAGCCTTTCATCAAGGACATGGCCCAGGCCTATGGCTGGGCCGACATGGTGGTATGCCGGGCCGGTGCCCTGACCGTCAGCGAGCTGGCGGCGGCGGGCCTGCCTTCGATGCTGGTGCCATTGCCCCACGCCATCGACGACCACCAGACCCACAACGCCCAATATCTGGCCCGGGAAGGCGCTGCCTTCCTGCTGCCACAAGCGACAACTGGCGCAGCGCAGCTCGCTGAACGCCTGAACGAGGTGCTGATGCAACCCGAGAAACTCAACGTCATGGCAGGCACCGCACGGCGCCTGGCCAAACCTGCCGCAACCAGCACCGTGGTCGATATCTGCCTGGAGGTGGCCCATGGTTGAGAGCCAGAAAGCCATGCCCCAGCCGAAGATGGGCCGTATCCGCCGTATTCACTTCGTCGGTATCGGCGGCGTGGGCATGTGCGGAATTGCCGAAGTGCTGCTGAACCTGGGCTATGAAGTGTCAGGCTCCGACCTGAAGGCCTCGCCGGTCACCGAGCGCCTGGAATCGTTCGGCGCCGAGATTTTCGTCGGCCACCGCGCCGAGAACGCCGCCACCGCCGATGTGCTGGTGGTGTCCAGTGCCATCAACCCGGCCAACCCGGAAGTCGCCACCGCCCTGGAGCGGCGCATTCCAGTGGTGCCGCGTGCCGAGATGCTCGCCGAGCTGATGCGCTACCGCCACGGCGTGGCCGTTGCCGGCACCCACGGCAAGACCACCACCACCAGCCTGCTGGCCTCGGTGTTCGCCGCCGGTGGCCTGGACCCGACCTTCGTCATCGGCGGCCGCCTGACCGCCGCCGGTACCAATGCCCAGCTGGGCACCAGCCGCTACCTGATTGCCGAAGCGGACGAGAGCGATGCCAGCTTCCTGCACCTGCAGCCGATGGTCGCCGTGGTCACCAACATCGACGCCGACCACATGGCGACCTACGAAGGTGACTTCAACAAGCTGAAGAAAACCTTCGTCGAGTTCCTGCACAACCTGCCGTTCTACGGCCTGGCCGTGATGTGCCTGGACGACCCGGTCGTGCGCGAGATCCTGCCACAGGTCAAGCGCCCTACCGTGACCTATGGCTTCAGCGACGAGGCCGACATCCGCGCCATCAACGTGCGCCAGATGGGCATGCAGACCCACTTCACCGTACTGCGCCGTGACCGCGAGCCGCTGGAGGTGTCGGTGAACATGCCCGGCAACCACAACGTGCTCAACGCCTTGGCCACCATCGCCATCGCCACTGACGAAGGCATCACTGACGAGGCCATCGTCCAGGGCCTGTCGGGCTTCCAGGGTGTCGGCCGTCGCTTCCAGGTGTACGGCGAACTGCCGGTCGATGGCGGTAGCGTGATGCTGGTCGACGACTACGGCCACCACCCGACCGAAGTGGCGGCAGTGATCAAGGCTGTGCGCGGTGGCTGGCCAAGCCGTCGCCTGGTGATCGTGTACCAGCCGCACCGCTACAGCCGTACTCGCGACCTGTACGACGACTTCGTCCAGGTACTGGGCGATGCCAACGTGCTGCTGCTGATGGAAGTCTACCCGGCCGGTGAAGAGCCGATCCCGGGGGCCGACAGCCGCCAGCTGTGCCACAGCATCCGCCAGCGCGGAAAACTGGACCCGATCTACATCGAACGTGGCGTCGACCTGGCGCCGCTGGTCAAGCCACTGCTGCGCGCTGGCGACATCCTGATCTGCCAGGGTGCCGGTGATGTCGGCGGCCTGGCTCCGCAATTGATGAAAAGCCCGCTGTTCGCTGGCGCCAAGCAGGAGAAGTCGAAATGACCAGCGCCTACGAAAAACTGCACTCGACCCTGGACGTCAAGGCGTTCGGCCGTGTTGCCGTGCTGTACGGCGGCAAGAGTGCCGAGCGTGAAGTGTCGCTCAAGTCTGGCGCCGCGGTGATCGACGCGCTGACCACCGCCGGTGTCGACGTGGTCGCCATCGACGTGGGTGACGACCTGCTCGAGCGCCTGCAAAGCGAGAAGATCGACCGCGCCTTCATCATCCTCCACGGCCGTGGCGGTGAAGACGGCAGCATGCAAGGCCTCCTCGAATGCCTGGGCATCCCCTACACCGGCAGTGGCATCCTTGCCTCGGCACTGGCCATGGACAAGCTGCGCACCAAGCAGGTATGGCAGAGCCTGGGTATTCCGACCCCGCGCCACGCAGTGCTGGCCAGCGAGAGTGATTGTTTGCAGGCCGCCACGGAACTGGGCTTCCCGCTTATCGTCAAACCCGCCCATGAAGGTTCCAGCATCGGCATGGCCAAGGTGAACAGCGCCCAGGAACTGGTCGCCGCCTGGCAGGATGCCGCCCGATACGATTCCCAGGTACTGGTGGAGCAGTGGATCCACGGCCCGGAGTTCACCGTCGCGGTATTGCGCGGCCAGGTGCTGCCTCCGATCGCCCTGGGTACGCCGCACGTGTTCTACGACTACGACGCCAAGTACATCGCCAACGATACCCAGTACCGCATTCCATGCGGCCTGGATAGCGTCAAGGAACAGGAACTGATCGACCTGACCGCGCGTGCCTGCGATGCCATTGGCATCGAAGGCTGGGGGCGGCTGGACGTGATGCAGGACGAGCAGGGCCGGTTCTGGCTGCTCGAAGTCAACACCGCACCCGGCATGACCGACCATAGCCTGGTGCCCATGGCGGCCCGCGCGGCCGGCCTGGACTTCCAGCAACTGGTGCTGGCGATCTTGGCCGAAAGCGTGGCAACGCGAGGTTAACGACCATGCAAGGCGCAATGATACGTCAGCAGCAACCCGTTACCGGCCGTAGCAAGCCGGTGCCGCGTGGTGCCAGCCGGCTGGTGGCCGACGAGCCCGTATCGGCGCGCCTGCCGCGGCCAAGCCTGGGTGGCCTGAAGCGTCTGCTTTGGCCGGTAGTGCTGGTGGCAGCCGGCTTTGGTGCCTACGAGGGCGCCATTCGGCTGATGCCGTACGCCGACCGGCCAATCACCAAGATCGACGTGCAGGGCGACCTCAGCTACATCAGCCAGCAGTCGGTGCAGCAGCGGATCGCGCCCTACGTGGCGGCGAGCTTCTTCAGTGTCGACCTGCCGGCGATGCGTGCAGAGCTCGAACAGATGCCGTGGATTGCCCATGCCGAAGTGCGTCGGGTGTGGCCCGACGAGGTGGTGATCCGCCTGGAAGAACAGTTGCCGGTGGCACGCTGGGGTGACGAAGCCTTGCTCAACAACCAGGGCCAGGCCTTCACCCCGCGCGAACTGGCCAATTACGAGCACCTGCCGCAGCTGGCCGGGCCGCAGCGTGCTCAGCAACAAGTCATGCAGCAGTATCAGGTACTGAGCCAGATGCTGCGCCCCCTGGGCTTTTCCATCGCTCGCCTGGAGCTGCGCGAGCGAGGCAGCTGGTTCCTGACCACGGGCGCGAGCAGCGCCGGGCCGGGCATCGAGCTGCTGCTGGGGCGCGACCATCTGGTGGAGAAGATGCGCCGTTTCATTGCCATTTACGACAAGACACTCAAAGACCAGATCACCACTATCGCCCGCATTGATCTGCGTTACTCCAACGGACTTGCCGTTGGTTGGCGGGAACCGATTGCACCGACGACGGCCCAACCCGCCGTTGCGAAGAATTAGAGAGAGGCAGGACCATGGCAAACGCGCATAGCGGCAAAATGATCGTCGGGCTGGACATCGGCACCTCCAAGGTGGTGGCGCTGGTGGGCGAAGTGGGCGAGGACGGCACCCTGGAAATCGTCGGGATCGGCACCCATCCGTCCCGCGGCCTGAAAAAAGGCGTGGTGGTGAACATCGAGTCCACCGTGCAGTCGATCCAGCGCGCGGTGGAAGAGGCGCAGCTGATGGCCGGCTGCCGCATCCACTCGGCCTTCGTCGGCGTGGCCGGCAACCACATCCGCAGCCTGAACTCCCACGGCATCGTCGCCATTCGCGACCGCGAGGTCAGCCTCGCCGACCTGGAGCGCGTACTCGACGCCGCCCAGGCGGTGGCCATTCCGGCCGACCAGCGCGTGTTGCACACCCTGCCGCAGGACTACGTGATCGACAACCAGGAAGGCGTGCGCGAGCCACTGGGCATGTCGGGCGTACGCCTGGAAGCCAAGGTCCACGTGGTCACCTGCGCAGTCAACGCGGCGCAGAACATCGAGAAATGCGTACGCCGCTGCGGCCTGGAAATCGACGACATCATCCTCGAGCAGCTGGCCTCGGCCTACTCGGTGCTGACCGACGATGAAAAAGAGCTGGGTGTGTGCCTGGTGGACATCGGTGGTGGCACCACCGACATCGCCATCTTCACCGAGGGCGCGATCCGTCACACCGCGGTGATCCCGATTGCCGGCGACCAGGTGACCAACGACATCGCCATGGCGCTGCGTACCCCTACCCAGTACGCCGAGGAAATCAAGATCCGCTACGCCTGCGCCCTGGCCAAACTGGCTGGCGCCGGCGAGACCATCAAGGTGCCGAGCGTGGGCGATCGCCCGCCGCGCGAGCTGTCGCGCCAGGCCCTGGCCGAGGTGGTGGAGCCACGTTACGACGAGCTCTTCACCCTGATCCAGGCCGAACTGCGCCGCAGCGGCTACGAAGACCTGGTGCCGGCCGGCATCGTCCTCACCGGCGGCACCGCGAAGATGGAAGGCGCCGTGGAACTGGCCGAGGAAATCTTCCACATGCCGGTACGCCTGGGCGTACCGCACAGCGTTCGGGGGCTTAGCGACGTGGTTCGCAACCCGATCTATTCCACCGGCGTGGGCTTGCTCACCTACGGCCTGCAGAAGCAGACCGAAGACCTGCCCCTGACCGGTAACAGCAGCAACAACAGCTATGGCGATGAACCGAAGGCCCCAGTGCTTGAACGCTTCAAGCGCTGGGTCCAGGGCAACTTCTAAGTTTCAAAGCAGTAGTGGTAGGCGCGACAACTAGAGAACTGTAAGGAGAGGGAAAATGTTCGAGCTCGTAGACAACGTCCCGCAAAGCCCGGTCATCAAAGTGATCGGTGTTGGCGGTGGTGGCGGCAACGCCGTCAACCACATGGTCAAGAGCAGCATCGAAGGCGTGGAATTCATCTGCGCCAACACCGATGCTCAGGCGCTGAAAAACATCGGCGCGCGCACCATCCTGCAATTGGGCACTGGCGTGACCAAGGGCCTGGGTGCCGGTGCCAATCCGGAAGTCGGCCGCCAGGCCGCGCTGGAAGACCGTGAGCGCATCGCTGAAGTGCTGCAGGGCACCAACATGGTGTTCATCACCACTGGCATGGGCGGCGGTACCGGTACCGGTGCTGCACCGATCATCGCCGAAGTGGCCAAGGAAATGGGCATTCTCACCGTTGCCGTGGTGACCCGCCCGTTCCCGTTCGAAGGCCGCAAGCGCATGCAGATCGCCGATGAAGGCATCCGCATGCTGGCCGAAAGCGTCGACTCGTTGATCACCATCCCCAACGAGAAGCTGCTGACCATCCTGGGCAAGGATGCCAGCCTGCTGTCCGCCTTCGCCAAGGCTGACGACGTGCTGGCCGGTGCCGTGCGCGGTATCTCCGATATCATCAAACGCCCGGGCATGATCAACGTCGACTTCGCGGACGTGCGTACCGTGATGGGTGAAATGGGCATGGCCATGATGGGTACTGGCTGCGCCAGCGGCCCGAACCGTGCGCGTGAAGCCACCGAGGCAGCGATCCGCAACCCGCTGCTGGAAGACGTCAACCTGCAGGGCGCCCGCGGCATCCTGGTGAACATCACCGCAGGCCCTGACCTGTCGCTGGGCGAATACTCCGACGTGGGTAGCATCATCGAAGCCTTCGCCTCCGACCACGCCATGGTCAAGGTCGGTACAGTGATCGACCCGGACATGCGTGACGAGCTGCACGTGACCGTAGTGGCTACTGGCCTGGGCGCGCGCATCGAGAAGCCTGTGAAGGTGGTCGACAACACCCTGCAGACTGCCCAGCAGGCGTACGAGGCTTCCAACCCGGCGCCGGTTCGCCAGGAGCAGCCTGCCGTCAACTACCGTGACCTGGAGCGCCCGACCGTAATGCGCAACCAGGCCCATGCAGGGGCTGCTGCAGCCGCTAAACTGAACCCTCAGGATGACCTGGACTACCTTGATATCCCGGCATTCCTGCGTCGCCAGGCTGATTAATGGAATTTATCAGGGGTATAAAGGTGATTGGTATTCATCAAAGGTTGGGTCTGTTATCATCCCCAGCCTTTGTTGATACCTGTTCGCAATTTGCGCTGAAGCGGCCAATGCCATGATTAAACAACGCACCCTGAAGAATACCATCCGTGCCACAGGTGTCGGTCTGCACTCCGGGGAGAAGGTTTACCTGACCCTCAAGCCTGCACCTGTTGACACCGGCATCGTCTTCCGCCGCGCCGACCTCGACCCTGTGGTCGAAATTCCGGCGCGTGCGGCCAACGTCGGCGAGACAACCATGTCGACGACGCTGGTCAACGGTGACGTCAAGGTCGATACGGTCGAGCACCTGCTCTCCGCCATGGCGGGCCTGGGCATCGATAACGCCTACGTCGAGCTCTCCGCCTCGGAAGTGCCGATCATGGATGGCAGCGCCGGACCCTTTGTATTCCTGATTCAGTCTGCCGGCCTGGAAGAACAGGACGCAGCCAAGAAGTTCATCCGCATCCTGCGTGAGGTAACCGTGGAAGAGGGCGACAAGCGCGCCACTTTCCTGCCTTTCGACGGTTTCAAGGTGAGCTTCGAGATCGACTTCGATCATCCGGTACTTCGCAACCGGACCCAGAGCGCCAGCGTCGACTTTTCCAGCACGTCGTTCGTGAAGGAAGTCAGCCGCGCGCGCACCTTTGGTTTCATGCGTGACATCGAGTACCTGCGCAAGCACAACCTTGCGCTGGGTGGCAGTGTCGAGAACGCTATCGTGGTCGATGAGGACGGCGTGCTCAACGAAGACGGCCTTCGTTACGAAGACGAATTCGTCAAGCACAAGATCCTCGACGCCATCGGCGACCTCTACCTGCTGGGCAACAGCCTGATCGGCGAGTTCAAGGGCTACAAGTCCGGCCACGCGCTGAACAACCAGCTGTTGCGTAAGCTGATTGCCGAAACCGATGCCTGGGAAGTGGTCACCTTCGAAGATGCCAGCACGGCACCGATCTCCTACATGCGCCCTGTTGCGGCCGTGTAAGTTCGAACACTCTCTAGTTCATTAAGGCCACCTTCGGGTGGCCTTTTTTATGGCTTGTCCCGAGCGTGGGCGGCCAATCGTTCCAGTGCTGCGCGCAGCTTGGGGTCGGTGATGCCCTCGGCGGTATCGCGCAGGCTCTCGGCTGCGTTGTTGGACAGCTCTGCTGCATGGCCACCACGCTTGGCTGGCACCAGCGGGGGCTGGACCTTGTACAGGATGCGCCTGAGGTTGGCGAATGCCTCCATGCCCTGTAACGCCGACATCAGGCGTTTTTGCTGATAGCGCAGGCGGGTCGCCCAGTGGCCGTCGGTTACCACCAGCAACAAGGTGCCATCGCGCCACGACGCCACATGACAGTGCTCGCGGGCGGCCGGTTGCAGCTGGCTTTCCAGCAGGCGCTGCAGGTGCTCCAGGCGTTCGGCCTGGTTCAGCAGCAGGCGCAGCGGGCGGACCTGGCGGAGCAGGGCCGAGGGCGGCTGGGCGGGGGAGGGTTTGTAGGCCATGGGGGTACGCATGAGGTTACATGGTCCGCAGTCTAACACCTCTATGGCCTGAACCGGCCTCTTCGCGGGCTTGCCCGCTCCCACAGGATCACCACAGACCTCAAGTGTTGTGTAATGCCTGTGGGAGCGGGCAAGCCCGCGAAGAGGCCGGTACAGGCAATACAAGCCAAGAGTCATTCTCGACACCTTTCATCTTGGCGAACCTTGAACTCAGGGAAAATGCCCCTATCTAAAACCGGCCCCCGCCAAAACGCTGTACAAGCATCGTGGCAATCCACCACTTTCCTCACCATCGTTTCCGGGTAGAATGCTCGTTCGCATGCGGCCTCAGGGCTGCACGGGCGACTCATGGGGCCGCCCTCCATCCCTACGTGTGGAAGATCCTGCCGATATGTTTGCGCCTTTGTTAAAGAAACTTTTTGGAAGCAAGAACGAGCGTGAAGTCAAACGCATGCTCAAGACGGTGAACATCGTCAATGCTCTCGAAGAGAAGATGGTGGCCCTCTCCGACGAGCAACTGCGGGGCAAGACCGCAGAGTTCAAGGAGCGCCTGGCCAAAGGCGAGACACTGGACCAATTGCTGCCTGAAGCCTTCGCCGTGGCCCGCGAGGCCGGCAAGCGCGTGATGGGCATGCGCCACTTCGACGTGCAGCTGATCGGTGGCATGACCCTGCACGAGGGCATGATCGCAGAAATGCGTACCGGTGAAGGCAAGACCTTGGTCGGTACCCTGGCCGTGTACCTCAACGCACTGTCCGGCAAGGGCGTGCACGTGGTCACCGTCAACGACTACCTGGCCCGCCGTGACGCCAACTGGATGCGCCCGCTGTACGAGTTCCTCGGCCTGTCGGTCGGCATCGTCTCGGCCTTCCAGCCGCCGGAAGAAAAGCGCGCCGCCTACGCGTCCGACATCACCTACGGCACCAACAACGAATTCGGCTTCGACTACCTGCGCGACAACATGGCGTTCAGCCAGGAAGAGAAGTTCCAGCGTGAACTGAACTTCGCCGTGATCGACGAAGTCGACTCCATCCTCATCGACGAAGCGCGTACCCCGCTGATCATTTCCGGCCAGGCCGAGGACAGCTCCAAGCTGTACATCGAGATCAACCGCCTGATTCCGCGCCTGACGCAGCACATCGAGGAAGTGGAAGGCCAGGTCACCCAGGAAGGCCACTTCACGATCGACGAGAAGAGCCGCCAGGTCGAACTGAACGAAGCCGGTCACCAGTACATCGAGGAAATGCTCACCCAGTCCGGGCTGCTGGCCGAGGGCGAGAGCCTGTACTCGGCGCATAACCTGAGCCTGCTGACCCACGTCTACGCCGGCCTGCGTGCGCACAAGCTGTTCCACCGCAACGTCGAGTACATCATCCAGGACGGCCAGGTCCTGCTGATCGACGAACACACCGGCCGTACCATGCCCGGCCGTCGCCTGTCCGAAGGCCTGCACCAGGCCATCGAAGCGAAAGAAAACCTGAATATCCAGGCCGAGAGCCAGACCCTGGCTTCGACTACCTTCCAGAACTACTTCCGCCTGTACACCAAGCTGTCCGGCATGACCGGTACCGCCGACACCGAAGCGTTCGAGTTCCAGTCCATCTACGGGCTCAACGTGATGGTCATCCCGCCGAACAAGCCGTTGGCGCGTAAAGACTTCAACGACCTGGTGTACCTGACCGCCGACGAGAAGTACGCCGCGATCATCGCCGACATCAAGGAAAGCATGACCCAGGGCCGCCCGGTGCTGGTAGGTACGGCGACCATCGAAACGTCCGAGCACATGTCCAACCTCCTGAAGAAGGAAGGTATCGACCACAAGGTGCTCAATGCCAAGTACCACGAGAAGGAAGCCGAGATCATCGCGCAAGCCGGTGCACCAGGTGCCCTGACCATCGCTACCAACATGGCCGGCCGTGGTACCGACATCCTGCTGGGTGGCAACTGGGAAGCCGAAGTGGCCGCCCTGGAAAACCCGACCGCCGAGCAGATCGCCCAGATCAAGGCCGACTGGCAGAAGCGTCACCAGCAAGTGATCGAGTCGGGTGGCCTGCACGTGATCGCCTCCGAGCGCCACGAATCGCGCCGTATCGATAACCAGCTGCGTGGCCGTTCCGGCCGTCAGGGTGACCCGGGCTCCAGCCGCTTCTACCTGTCGCTGGAAGACAGCCTGATGCGCATCTTCGCCTCTGACCGGGTGAAGAACTTCATGAAGGCACTGGGCATGCAGTCGGGCGAAGCCATCGAGCACCGCATGGTCACCAACGCCATCGAGAAGGCCCAGCGCAAGGTCGAAGGCCGCAACTTCGACATCCGCAAGCAGCTGCTGGAATACGACGACGTGGCCAACGAGCAGCGCAAGGTGATCTACCACATGCGCAACAGCCTGTTGGCCGCCGAGAACATTGGCGACACCATCGTCGAATTCCGCAAGGAAGTACTGGACGCTACCATCAGCCAGCACATTCCGCCGCAGTCGCTGCCCGAGCAGTGGGACGTGGCCGGCCTGGAGGCTTCGCTGGCCAGCGATTTCGCCATGAAGCTGCCGATCCAGCAGTGGCTCGACGAGGACGATCACCTCTACGAAGAGACCCTGCGCGAGAAGCTGCTGAACGAAATCACCAACGCGTACACCGAGAAGGAAGACCAGGCCGGTATCGAGGCCCTGCGTACCTTCGAGAAGCAGATTCTGCTGCGCGTGCTGGACGACCTGTGGAAAGACCACCTGTCGACCATGGACCACCTGCGTCACGGTATTCACCTGCGCGGTTATGCGCAGAAGAACCCGAAACAGGAGTACAAGCGCGAATCCTTCAGCCTGTTCCAGGAGCTGCTCGAGTCGATCAAGCGCGACACCATTCGTGTGCTGTCGCACGTTCAGGTACGCCGCGAAGACCCGGCCGAAGAGGAAGCCCGCTTGCGCCGCGAGGCCGAGGAACTGGCCAGCCGCATGCAGTTCCAGCACGCCGCTGCTCCGGGGCTGGAAAGCGAACAACTGAGCGAGGAGGGCGCCGAAGTGGCTGTCGCCTCGGCACCGGTGCGCAACGACCAGAAGCTGGGTCGCAACGAGCCGTGCTGGTGTGGTTCGGGCAAGAAGTTCAAGCATTGCCACGGGCAGATCGAGTGATCTGACCAGGCTGTTGTAACCTGAAACATCCGGGGCCGCTTTGCGGCCCATTCGCGGCACAAGGCCGCTCCTACAGGGACCGCGCCCGCCACAATGGTTGCGATGTCCTTGTAGGAGCGGCCTTGTGCCGCGAATGGGGCGCGAAGCGGCCCCGCTCTTCCATCACCTGTTCACCGTATTTTCTAGGAGCGCTCTAATGGCTGTTGGTCTTGGTCCTTTGCCCACCCTGCACCCGGTTCCGGGTTTTGAACTCGGCATCGCTTCTGCCGGCATCAAGCGCCCAGGGCGCAAGGATGTGGTGGTCATGCGCTGTGCCGAAGGCTCCAGCGTGGCTGGCGTGTTCACCCTCAACGCCTTCTGCGCAGCGCCGGTGATCCTGTCCAAGCAGCGTGTACAGGGCACCGTGCGCTACCTGCTGACCAACACCGGTAACGCCAACGCCGGCACCGGCGCGCCAGGCCTGGCCGCCGCCGAGCGTACCTGTGCCAAGCTGGCCGAACTGGCTGGCGTACCGGCCGAGTCGGTACTGCCATTCTCCACTGGCGTAATCGGCGAGCCGCTGCCGGTAGAAAAGATTGAAGGCGCATTGCAGGCCGCCCTCGACAACCTGTCGGAAAACCACTGGGCCGAGGCCGCCACCGGCATCATGACCACCGACACCCTGCCAAAGGGTGCCAGCCGCCAGTTCCAGCACGATGGCGTGACCGTTACCGTCACCGGCATCAGCAAGGGTGCAGGCATGATCCGCCCGAACATGGCCACCATGCTCGGCTACATCGCCACCGACGCCAAGGTGGCACCAGCGGTGCTCAAGGACCTGATGCTGGACGGCGCCAACAAGTCGTTCAATCGCATCACCATCGATGGCGACACCTCGACCAACGACTGCTGCATGCTGATCGCTACCGGCAAGGCCAACCTGCCGGAAGTCACCGAAGCCAGCGGCGCACTGTTCGAAGCGTTGAAGAAGGCGGTGTTCGAAGTGTGCATGGAAGTGGCCCAGGCCATCGTCCGTGACGGCGAAGGCGCTACCAAGTTCGTTACCGTGCAGGTCAACGGCGGTGGCAACCACCAGGAGTGCCTGGACGTCGGCTATGCCGTGGCCCACTCGCCGCTGATCAAGACAGCACTGTTCGCCTCCGACCCGAACTGGGGCCGTATCCTCGCCGCCGTCGGCCGTGCCGGCGTGCCGGAGCTGGATGTGAGCCTGATCGATGTGTACCTGGACAACGTGTGCATTGCCAGCAAAGGCGGCCGCAGCCCGAGCTACACCGAAGACCAGGGCGCCAAGGTAATGGCCCAGGAAGAGATCACCATCCGCATCGAACTGGGCCGTGGCCAGTGCAGCGAAACCATCTGGACCACCGACCTGTCCCACGAGTACGTGAAGATCAACGCCGAGTACCGTACCTGATTCAAATGGGGCCGCTTTGCGGCCCTTTCGCGACACAAGGCCGCTCCTACAAGCGCTCGCGATCTCCTGTAGGAGCGGCCTTGCGTCGCGATGGGCTGCAAAGCAGCCCCAAAATTCCCAAACCGATGGAGCCGAACCATGAGCTATCACCTGATCATCGGCGACAAGCTGTATTCCTCCTGGTCGCTGCGCGGCGCCCTGGCCCTAGAACTGGCTGGCGTGCCTTACGAAGAAACACTGATCAAACTCAACCAGCCTGACACCCGTCAGCGCATCCTCGCTTTCTCCGCAACCGGCAAGGTACCGCTGCTCAAGACCGAGCACGGTGTGATCGCCGACTCGCTGGCCATTGCCGAATACCTCAACGAACGCCACCCCGAGGCCCAGCTATGGCCTGCCGACGTGGCAGCCCGGGCCCAGGCCCGTTCGGCCTGCGCGCAGATGCACAGCGGCTTCTTCGCCCTGCGCGGCGCCATGCCGTTCGACCTGTCGCGCGACCAGGCGCTGGACAGCGTGCCGCTGGAGGTACAAATCGATATCGACCGTATCGTTGCACTGTGGTCCGAATGCCGGCTGGTGGCCAAGGACAGCGGCCCGTTCCTGTTCGGCAAGCCGAGCCTGGCCGATGCCTTCTTCGCTCCGGTGGCGGTGCGCCTGCGCACCTACCGCGTGGAAGTGCCTGCCGAGGCGGCGGCCTATATCGAAACCATTTACCAGTGGGCGGCCTTCCAGGCCTGGCAGCAGGCTGGCCTGGCGGAGCGTGAAGGGTGAAACGGATTCATGTGGTAGCCGCCGTCATTCGTGGTACTGACGGCCGGATTCTGATTGCCCGCCGTGCCGATACCCAGCACCAGGGTGGCCTGTGGGAATTCCCGGGCGGCAAGGTGGAAGCGGGTGAAAGCGTCGAGGCGGCGTTGGCCCGGGAACTGCGCGAGGAGCTGGGCATCGAGGTGAGCCGTTCGCGTGCGTTGATCAAGGTCAGCCACGACTACCCGGACAAGCAGGTACTGCTGGACGTGCGCGAAGTCGAGGCGTTCACCGGTGAGCCGCATGGCGCCGAGGGCCAGCCGCTGGAATGGGTTGCCCCACGTGATTTGCCCCAGTACGCGTTCCCCGAGGCCAACAAACCGATCGTTGCGGCTGCGCGCCTGCCGGACCAGTACCTGATCACACCCGATGGCCTGGAAGTGCCGCAGATGCTCAAGGGCATTCAGAAGGCGGTGGCCAGCGGCATTCGCCTGATTCAGCTGCGAGCCCCGGACATGTACGACCCCAAGTACCGCGACGTGGCGGTGGATGCGGTCGGGTTGTGCGCGGGCAAGGCGCAGTTGATGCTCAAGGGGCCGCTGGAGTGGCTGGGTGATTTCCCTGCCGCGGGTTGGCACCTGACGGCTGCACAACTGCGCAAATATGCCGCCAACGGCCGGCCGTTCCCCAAGGAACGCTGGCTGGCGGCGTCCTGCCACAGTGCCGAAGAGCTGGCGCTGGCGGAGCAGATGGGCGTGGATTTCGTCACCTTGTCGCCGGTGCAGGCAACCCAGACTCATCCCGAGGCGGTGCCGTTGGGGTGGGATGAGGCGCAGCGGTTGATTGCCGGTTTCAACAAGCCGGTCTATCTGCTGGGTGGGGTAGGGCCGGGTGAGCGTGAGCAGGCCTGGGAAGCGGGGGCACAGGGGGTTGCCGGGATTCGGGCGTTCTGGCCTGAGATTTGAGTTGCCTGTTTTTGGGGCCGCTTTGCGGCCCATCGCGACACAAGGCCGCTCCTACAAAGGAATCGCGTAATCCTGAATGAATCGCGAACCCCCTGTAGGAGCGGCCTTGTGTCGCGACGGGCTGCAAGGCAGCCCCAGAAATATCAGCCTTTTGGTTTCTCGGCAGGCTGCCACAAAACCTCAGCCACCCCCTGCCGCCGCCCGATGATCCGCGCCGCCACGAACAGCAGGTCGGATAACCGGTTGATATACGCCAACCCAACCCCCGCCAACGGCTCCAGCGCATTCAGTTGTTGGCACCGCCGCTCTGCACTGCGCGCCAGGCTCCGGCACACATGCGCCTGCGCCACTAACGCCGAGCCACTGGGCAAGATGAAGTTCTTCAACGGCCCCAGCTCTTCGTTCCACACATCGATCGCCGCCTCCAGACGTTCCACTTCCGCCAGGTTCAACGCCTGATAACTGGGCATCGCCAGCTCACCGCCCAGGTCGAACAAGCGGTGCTGACAGGGCGCCAATACCGCACTCACTTCATCCAGCCCCTGTTCGGCCAGCCCCGCCAGTAGCAAGCCTAACTGGCTGTTCAGGCTGTCCACCTCGCCAATCGCCTCGATCCGTGGGTGGTCCTTGGGAACCCGGCGCCCGTCGCCCAGGCCGGTTTCGCCCTTGTCGCCAGTGCGGGTGTAGATCTTCGACAGGCGGTAGCCCATGTCACTTCTCCGTTTTCGCCGGCGCCGCCGTTGTCGGCTGGCCGAGGGGCAGGCGCAGGGTAAAGCAGGTGCCCTGGCCGGGCGTGGACTGCACTTCCATCTGCCCCTTGTGGTTGTTGGTGATGATGAAGTACGAGACCGACAGGCCCAGCCCGGTGCCCTGGCCGATTTCCTTGGTGGTGAAGAACGGCTCGAAGGTGCGCTTGCGCACTCCTTCGGGCATGCCGATGCCGTTGTCCTCGACCTGGATTTCTGCCCATGGCGGGTTCAGGCGGGTACGCAGGGTGATGCGCCCGGGCTCGCTCGGCTGTGGCCGCTGGTGGATGGCCTGGGCGGCGTTTTTCAGCAGGTTGAGCAGCACCTGCTCCAGCTCGTTGGCGGTGCACGGTACCGGCCCCAGTTCGGGGTCGAACTGGCGCACGATGGCCTGGCCCTTGAAGTCGAAGCCGATGGCCAGGTCGAAGTCGTTGCTGGCGATCTCCAGCGCCTGGTCGATCAGTGCCGGCAGGTCGCACGGCGCCAGCTGGCGGTTGCTGCGGCGGCTGAAGCTGAGCATGTGGGTGACGATTTTCGCCGCCCGGGCACCGGCCTGCTGGATGCCGTCGAGCAATTGCGGCACTTCGCGGCTTTCCAGATAGCGGTTGACCATGGGCAGGTCGATGCCCAGTTCTTCGGCCTGTTCCAGGTTGCGCGGCAGCTCGGGTGACAGCCGCCGGCGGATGTTCTGCACGTTATGCAGGATCGCTCCCAGCGGGTTGTTGATCTCGTGGGCCATGCCGGCCGCCAGGCCACCGACCGAAAGCATCTTCTCCGATTGCACCATCATTTCTTCCAGCGACAGGCGTTGGGTGATGTCGTCGATGCGGATGACCACGCCACGGCCGCCGCCACCGGTCAGCGGGTAGAAGGTCAGGGCATAGTGGCGCAGGTCGTCGCCCTTGGGCCAGGTGACCCGCTCGATCTTGGCAACGCGGTGTTTCTCCACGGTTTCCTTCAGTTGCGGCAGGAACGGCTTGAGCGGTTCGAAGGCGATGAAGATCGGCTGGTTCAGCGCTTCGTCCAGTGGCGTGCCGGAAAGCACCGTGGCTTCGTGGTTCCACTGGGTCACGTAGAGCTGTTCGTCGAGGGCGATCAGCGCCGAGGGCATCGAGTCGATGATGCTGTTGAGGTAGTTCTGGAAGCCGGTGAGCTTTTTCTCGATCTTGCTGCGCACCTGCACTTCCAGCTCCAGCTTGCGGTTGGTGTGGCGGGTTTCCTCGGCCAGGCCCTGGGCTTGGTCATAGGCCTCCTGAAACTCGTCGCGGGTGCGCTTGAGCTGCTGTTCGCGGGCTTCGATACGCGAGAGCATGGTATTGAACGCTTCGGCCAGGCTGCCGATTTCATCGTCGTTGCCGCGCTGCGCACGCAGGGCATAGCTCTCTTCGCGGGTGACCTGGCGGCTGAGCTCTTCGAGCTGGTTGATCGGCTGGGTGATCAGGCGTTTGATCTGCCGGGCGATGACGATCCACAGCAGGATGCTGAACACCAGGATGCCCAGGCTGGCGCTGAGGGTACCGGTGTAGAAAGCCGTGGGCAGTTCGCTGCTGGCCACCAGCAGCAGGTGCGCTGGCGGGTTGGCGTCACGTGGCATGCGGATCAGCTGGGTGCTGCGAAACTCCATCAGGCGCCAGCCGTCGATGTCGCGAAAACGCTTGGGCAGGGCCAGTGGTTCGCCGTGCTGCAACTGCGCCAGGATGCGGCCATCGCCACCGTAGACGGCGGCGGCGCGCAGCGGTGTGTAGCTGTCCAGTTCCTTGAGCAGGGCGCTGGCGGTGTCCGGCGCATCGCCGGCGCGTGCCGCCAGCTGCGGGTTGGCCACCAGCCGGCCGATTGTCTGCAGCGCCTGCGGTGCCATGCTTTCCTGAGTGATCCAGTAGGCGGCGCTGATGAAGGTGAGGTTGGCCACCAGCAGGATGGTCACCAGCAGTACCAGCAGGGCCGCCAGCAGCTTCTGCCCGACCGGGAGGTTTTCCAGGCGTTGGCGCAAGGTCATGGGCAAGGCAATGTCCGTATCCGGTTGTAAGGGCCGCGTCAGTCGCAGGGTAAACCACGCACGCGCAGGTTATCGACCAGGCGCTGCAGCAGGTGTTCCAGCTGCGGCAGCTGCAGGCCATGACGGCCAGCGGCGCGACAGGCGTGGCCAAGCAGGTAGTGCACCTCGGTGCGCCGGCCCGCGCGTACATCCTGGTACATGGAAGAGTAGTTGGCCGCGGTGGCAAGGATCACCCGCTGCACTTCTTCGTCCAGCCCGTCTGCCGCTTGCGGCTGGCCGCAGCGGCGCAGCAGGTGGGCCAGTTCGGCGCACAGGGCGTCCACTTCGCCCAGGTGCCCCAGCAGCCCGCCGTTCTGGCAGTCGTGCAGCACGGTCAGCGGGTTGATGGCGCAATTGAGCGCCAGCTTGCGCCACAGACGGGTGAGGATATCCACCGTCCACTCGGCGGGGATGCCGGCCTGGTGCAGGTCATCGAACCAGGCCGGGGTCGTCGGGTTGCGTGGGTCGCCCAACCAATTGAAACCGTGGCCGGCAAAGCGTACCTGCCAGTCACCCTCGCGGAACGCCCCTTCGGTACTGGAGGCGAAAATGCAGCGTGCGCACGGCACCAGGTCGGCGACCTCGTCCTGGCTACCGAGGCCGTTCTGCAACAGCAGCACCTCGGCGCCCTCGACCAGACGCGGTGCCACGCCGGCGATAGCCGGGGCGGCGTCGTAAGCCTTGCAGGCCACCAGCAGGCGATGGATCGGGCCGGGTGCCTGCGCGGTTTCGGCGGGGATGGCGTAGTGGCTGGGCTGGTCCTGTTCGACCAGGGTCAGGCCGCCGGCCTGCTGGTAGGCCTGCAGCCGCTGCCCGTCACGCAGGATCAGGCGCACTGCCTTGCCTGCGCGCGCCAGGCGGCAAGCCCACAGGCTGCCCAGGCTACCGGCGCCGAGAATATGCCAGGTGCTGCTCATATGCGTTTCGCAACCCGTTATAATGAGCCCGCATTTTAACCGTCAAACCCAGCGCGCTCCATCTTCAGCCTGAGCGCGCTTTTATTTTGGGAGAACAACCATGCCTTCGTTCGACGTGGTATCGGAACTGGACAAGCACGAAGTGCAGAACGCGGTCGACAACGCCATCAAGGACCTGGACCGCCGCTACGACCTCAAGGGCAAGGGCACCTTCGAGTTCAAGGACAAAGAGCAGACCGTGATGCTCACCGCCGAGGAAGAGTTCCAGCTCGAAGCGATGCTGGAAATCCTGCGCCTGGCGCTGGTCAAGCGCAAGATCGACGTGAAGTGCCTGGAAACCAAGGACCCGTACGCCTCGGGCAAGGAAAAGAAACAGGAAGCCAAGTTCCGCGAAGGCATCGACAAGGACCTGGCGAAGAAGATCGTCGCCACCATCAAGGATGCCAAGCTGAAAGTGCAGGCCGCGATCCAGGGCGAGCAGGTACGCGTAACCGGTAAAAAGCGTGACGACCTGCAGGAAGCCATCGCCCTGCTGCGTACCAAGGAATTCGACATGCCGCTGCAGTTCAACAACTTCCGCGACTGATCGCAGGGTTGTCCGGAACCCCGATAGCGTAATGATGTCCATGGGGGCCAAGGCCGCCGAACCGACGGCGGCTTGCTATACGTGTACATGCCGTTCGGCATCAGGAGATGAATATGGATTTGAACGCTGAAGTCGATCAGCTGGTCCGCCAATCGCAGACCTGGGTCCCCTTGATCATGGAATACGGCAGCCGCCTGCTGCTGGCACTGCTGACCTTGGCGATTGGCTGGTGGCTTACCAACGTGGTCAGTGATCGACTCGCCAGGCTGGTGGGTTTGCGCGTACAGGACCCCGCACTGCAGGGCTTCATCCGCACCCTGGCCAACATAATCCTCAAGGTCATGCTGGCGATCAGCGTTGCCTCGATGATCGGCATCGAGACCACTTCGTTCGTGGCTGCGATTGGTGGTGCCACGTTGGCCATCGGTCTGGCGTTGCAGGGCAGCCTGGCAAACTTTGCCGGTGGTGTGCTGATCCTGCTGTTCCGCCCGTTCCGCATCGGTGACTGGATCGAGGCACAAGGCGTGGCCGGCACCGTCGACAGCATCCAGATTTTCCACACCGTGTTGCGTACCGGTGACAACAAGACCGTGATCATGCCCAACGGCAGCCTGTCCAACGGCATCATCACCAACACCAACCGCCAGCCTACGCGCAAGGTGGTGTTCGACGTGGGCGTGGACTACGAGGCCGACCTGCAGAAGGCCCGCAATGTGCTGCTGGAGCTGGCGCAGGACCCACGGGTGCTGCCCGACCCGGCGCCGCAGGCCGTGGTCGCGACGCTGGGCGACAGCTCGATCACCGTGTCGTTGCGCTTGTGGACCAAGACTGCCGATTACTGGGATGTGATGTTCATGCTCAACGAGCATGCACGTGACCGGTTGAAGGCCGAAGGGATCGACATTCCGTTCCCGCAGCGGGTGATTCGCGTGGTGCAGGAGACTGCAGCGCAGTAATACGGCACAAAGCCGGGGCCGCTACGCGCCCCATCGCCGGCAAGCCAGCTCCCACAGGGTCATCGCAGTCCTCAGGCCTGTGTTGTACCTGTGGGAGCTGGCTTGCCGGCGATGGGGCGCGCAGCGGCCCCGGCTTTTTTACACTTGTTCACAGCAATACCCCGCCATTTCTGGCATATAGCCTGACCCCACCTGCCACACCCGATACGCCATCATGAAACCACTGCTGTACATCACCCCCCTGCGCGCCTTGCTGTTCGGTCTGACCCTGGCCCTGTTCGAGCTGATTACCTACCTGGCCAGCGATGCCGTCATGCCGGCCATGCCGGTGGTTGTCGGCGACCTGAACGCCAGCCCCGAATACATTCCTCACGCCCTCAACCTGTACCTGCTGGGGGGCGTGGTGCTGCAATGGCTGATCGGCCCGCTGGCCGACCGCTATGGCCGGCGCCCGTTGCTGCTGACGGGCTGCGCGTTCTTCGGCCTGGCCTGCCTGGCCACCTTCTGGGTTCACGACATCGGTCTGTTCAATTTGCTGCGGCTGCTGCAGGGCATCGGCCTGGGGTTTGTGGTCACGGTCAGCTACCCGGCCCTGAACGAAGCCTTCAGTGAAGCGGATGCCGTGCGCATGATGGCCCTGCTGGCCAATATCGCCTTGCTCTCGCCATTGCTCGGGCCGTTGGTGGGCACCTTGCTGCTGCAGTGGCTGGACTGGCGCTGGCTGTTCGTGGCCTTCGCCATCGGCGCAGTGCTGGCCTGGCTGCTGCTGTACCGGCTGATGCCGGAAACGCTTGGCGTGGAGCGCCGTGACGGCTCGCGCCTGGCGTTCACGCCGATCCACCTGCTGCCGCTGCTGGCCGGCTACGGCCAGTTGCTGGCCAACCGCCGCTTTGTCGCTGGCAGCGCGGCGCTGGGCCTGGTCGGCCTGCCACTGATTGGCTGGATCGGCCTGTCACCGGTACTGCTGATCCACGATGAGGGGCTGAGCACCATGGCATACGCCTTGTGGCAGTTGCCGGTGTTTGGCGGGCTGATCCTTGGCAACCTGATCATCAACCGCATCGCCGACCGCTATCCACTGCCGGCGCTGGTGCGTGGTGCATTGTGGCCATACCTGGCCGGCCTGTGCCTGATGGTGCTGGCGACCTGGTACTGGCCGAGCGTGACCAGTGTGGTGGCGGGCATGTCGCTGTACGCGCTGGGGTTGGGCGTGGCCAACGCGGTGCTGTATCGCATGACGCTGTTCGCCAGCGAGCAGAGCAAAGGCCTGGTCTCGGCCATGCTGGGGATGATCACCATTGCTTTGCTGGGGTTGGGCGGGGCGCTGCTGGCGATGATCGGTGCCGGGGCCAGCTTGCTGCACTTTGCCCTGGCGGCGGGTGTGGCGGGGGCCTTGGCGTTGTGGCCGCTGTGGCTTGTGGTGGGTGGACGAGCCGACGCTGTTACCCAGTAATCTTCATTGCCTGAACCGGGCTCTTCGCGGGCTTGCCCGCTCCCACAGGGACTGCACAGCTCTCAAGGGCAGTGCTTTACCTGTGGGAGCGGGCAAGCCCGCGAAGAGGCCGGTTCAGGCAATACAAAACCGTCAGGGCCGCTCGGCCGCCGAACCTTCCGCTGCCACCGGTTTGCCCGGCCCGGCTTCCTGGCGCCACTGCAGGGCAATCAGGATCAGGGTCGGCACACCCAGCAGCGCAGTGATCAGGAAGAAGTCGTGGTAACCGAACTTCTCCACCATGACCCCCGAATAACCCCCGATCAGCCTTGGTAGCAGCAGCATGATCGAGCTGAGCAACGCATACTGGGTAGCCGAGAACTTCAGGTTGGTCAGGCTCGACAGGTAAGCGACGAAGGCCGATGTGGCCAGGCCGGAGCTGAAGTTGTCCAGCGAGATGGTCACCACCAGCATTTGCAGGTTGGGGCCCATGTCAGCCAGCATCAGGAACAGGATATTGGTGGCGGCCGAAGCTGCGCCACCGATGAACAGGATCGGCATGATGCCGAAGCGCACGATCAGCAGGCCGCCCACCCCGGCACCGACCAGGGTCATGATCAGGCCGAAGATCTTGCTGACACTGGCGATCTGGTCCTTGGTGAAGCCCATGTCGATGTAGAACACGTTGGCCATCACGCCCATGACCGTGTCCGACATGCGATAGGTGGCGATCAGGCCGAGCAACAGCAAGGCTTGCCAGCGGTAGCGGGCGATGAAGTCGTTGACCGGGGTCAGCACCGGTGCCAGGCCGCGACGGCCCAGGCTCGACAGGCACGCCCAGGTCAGCAGCACGTACAGGATCAGGCGCAGGAAGGCGCGGTCTTCCAGCAGCAGGTCAAGGGGCGTGGCATCACCAGAAATGACGCTGGACCAGCCGGTATTGAACATCTGGGTAAAGCTGGCCGGTACCGACACCAGCAGGATGATCAGCACGAACACCGAGGCCAACTGGTGCACCAGCCCGTAGCGCGCCGCCGACAGCTGGGTGCGCATGGGTACGGGCGGCTCGCGCATGATCAGCGTGGTAAACACGGCGGGCAGCATCATCACCGCGAACATGACGTAGGTGCCGGCCCAGGCCTTGTGCAGGTAGCTGAAGCCGGTGGAACCGAACCACTCGGCGAAGAACAGTGCACCAGCCGTGGCCAGCAGGGCCGCCACCCGGTAGCCGGCCATATAACTGGCGGCGAGCGCGGCCTGGCGCTGGTCGTCGGCGATTTCCAGGCGGTAGGCATCGACGGCGATGTCCTGAGTGGCCGAAGCGAAGGCCACCAGCACCGCCAGGGCGATCAGCCATGACAGGTGCTGCTGCGGGTCGCACAGGCTCATGCCGACCAGCCCGATCACTACCAGCGCTTGCGACAATAGCAGCCACGAACGCCGGCGCCCCAGGCTGCCGAGCAGCGGCAGGCGCCATTGGTCAAGCAGTGGCGACCATACCCACTTGAAGGCGTAGGCGAGGCCGATCAGGCTGGCGTAACCAATGGTCTCGCGGGCCACGCCGGCTTCGCGCAGCCACACGGAAAGGGTGGAAAACACCAGCATGTAGGGCAGGCCGGCGGCGAAGCCGAGCAGCAAAAGTACCAAGGTTGACGGGCTGGCATAGGCAGCAAGCGCAGCGCGCCAGGTTTTACGGGGCATGGGCCAACATCTGCCTCAAATTTGCGAAAACAAAGCGCGCACTCTAACCGCTGTGCTCCATCGGGCGCCAGCCATGGCGCGTCATATCCACACGATTGTTGGCTACATTCACACCCTCCGCGCGCAGCCGCGCCCGTTGTTCATCCCCCGACGGGGTACCCAGTGCCAGGCTCAGCCGGCCACCAGCGCCAAGCACCCGATGCCAGGGCAGCCGAGTATGTGCTGGCAGTTGCCCAAGGGTGCGTCCGACCCAGCGTGCTGCCCGACCAAGCCCCGCCAGCTCGGCCAGTTGGCCATAACTGACCACCTTGCCGGCCGGCACCTGGCCGAGTACCGAATACAGCGCCGTTCGTCGGCCCTCGGCGGATTCCAGGGCATGCTCATATCCGTCAGACATCAGGCCCCCAGTGGGCTGCAGATGAAACCGGACCGACGGTCTGGCAAATGAGAGTTGAACTCAACGGCATGCTCCCGGTCTTTCCTTGCTCTGGTCGTGGTTATCTGGATAATGCCCGGCTTTTTTCGTCAAATCGAACCCGAAGTCCGCAAACAATAGCCCGCTTATGTATTCTAGATCCTTGTTGTGCCTGCTTGCTGTTTCCCTGTGCGCCTCCCCGGTGTTCGCCGACACCGTGTGGATGAAAAACGGTGACCGGCTCAGCGGCAAGATCAAAGTCTTCGATGGCGGCAAGCTGCTGCTGGAAACCCCCTATGGCGGTTCCATCGCCCTGGACTGGAAAGAAGTCCAGACCCTTGAGAGCGACCAGGAGATGCTGGTCAAGCAGGACGCCTACAGCGGTGAGCGTGCCAAGTCGCTGAAAGCCGCCGAGCCCGGCAAGGTGACCCTGGCCAATGGCGATGCGCCGAAGACCGTGGAGCTGGCCAGCATCGAGCAGATCATGAAGCCCAAACCTCTGGTGGAAGACTTCGTGTGGAAGGGCAACGTCGACGTGGCGCTGGACTACAAGCGCGCCGAGAACGACACCGACGACTATGACGTCGGCTTCAAGACCAGCGCCCGCCATGGCCGCTGGCGGCACAACGCCGAAGGCGAATACAACCGCGAGACGAAGGACGACGTCACCACCACCGACAACTGGAGTGCCGAGTACGCTTTGGACCGCTTCCTCACCGAGAAGTGGTTCTGGCAGGGGCGCATGGAGTACAAGCGCGACCGCGTCGAAGACCTGGCCCGCCAGCGCACCGTGGGTACCGGCCCGGGTTACCAGTTCTGGGACGACGAACTGGGCGCGTTCTCGCTGGGGTCGCTGATCAACCGCACCGACTTCGAATACCAGGATGGCGCCAAGGACAACTTCTATTCTGCGGCAGTGAAGTGGGATTACACCCGCTACCTGATTGGCAAGAACGTGCAGTTGTTCACCAACGGCGAGTTCGCCAAGCCACTGGGTGGCGTCGCCGACTACGCGCTGGATGCCGAGGTCGGCCTGCGCTACAAGGTCACCGAGTGGGCCTCGCTCAACCTCAAGGCGGAGAAGGACATCATCACCGGTACCCGTGAGAGTGACCTGGACAAGACCCGCTATACCGCAGGCTTTGGCGTTACCTGGTAGATCTTTGGGGCCGCATTGCGGCCCATCGCCGGCAAGCCAGCTCCCACAGGTACGGCACAGGCCTGGGCATTTCGCGGTTATTGTGGGAGCTGGCTTGCCGGCGAAAGGGCTGGGCAGCAGCCCCATTGGCACTGCATGATAATGCTATCTTGTGGCCACCCAGTCCGCCGCCAGGAGTTCCCCCAAGTGAGTACCAAAGCCATTCGCCCCGCCCGGGAGCTACTGCTCAAGGAATACCGCGGCGTGCTCTCGACCCATTCCAGGTCGATGCCCGGCTACCCCTTCGGTTCGGTCGTGCCGTACTGTCTGGACGCTCAGGGCAACCCGCTGATCCTGATCAGCCGCATCGCCCAGCACACCCACAACCTGCAGAAAGACCCCAAGTGCTCGCTGCTGGTCGGTGAGCGAGAAGCCGAGGACGTGCAAGCCGTGGGGCGCCTTACGGTAATGGGCGAAGCGCACAAGCTGGTGGACGAGGCTGCCATCGACGCTGCCGCCGAACGCTATTACCGCTATTTCCCGGACGCCGCCAACTACCACAAGGCCCACGACTTCGACTTCTGGGTGCTACAACCTGTACGCCACCGCTACATCGGCGGCTTCGGCGCGATCCACTGGCTCGACCAGGTGACCTTGGCCAACCCGTTCGCCGGCAAGGCCGAAGCGAGCATGGTCGAGCACATGAACAACGACCACGCCAACGCCATCGCCCATTATGTGGAGCTGACCGATTTGCCACGCCATGCGCCGGCGCAAATGGTCGGGGTGGACAGTGAAGGCATGCACTTGCGTATCGGCCAGGCGGTGTACTGGTTGCCTTTCCCTGATGCTTGCAACACGCCGACACAAGTCCGCGAAGCCCTGGTTTTGCTGGCCCGCGCCGACCAGTGGCCGGTTGCGACGGCAGTCGAGGGTTGAAAAGCCGAGCGCACGCATCCATCTGTTGGTCTTACAGGAAGGTTCTCTTCCGACGAGGAATGCTTTGATGCGTGCTTTTCTACTGCTGTTTCTCCTGTTTCCCGTGCTGGAGCTGTTCGTCTTCGTCAAGGTCAGTGCCGCCATCGGTTTCTTCCCGGCGCTGCTGCTGATCATCGCCGGCTCCGCGCTGGGTGTGCTGGTAATGCGCGTGGCCGGGCTGGCCACCGCGCTGCGCGCACGTGAAAGCCTGCAGCGTGGCGAGTTGCCTGCCGAGGACATGTTCCAGGGCATGATGCTGGCCGTGGGTGGCGGCCTGCTGTTGCTGCCAGGTTTCATCAGCGACGTGCTGGGCCTGCTGTGCCTGCTGCCATTCACCCGTCATCTGGCTGCGCGCAAGATGCGCGAGCGTGCCGAGGCGCAGACCATGCGCCAGCGTGCATTCCAGGACGACCCGTTCCAGGCACAGCCGCGTGATGGCGGGCACCGTCCGAACGTGATCGAAGGCGAATACGAACGCCGCGACAAGTAACAACCTGGGGCCGTTTCGCGCCCCTTTCGCGGCACAAGGCCGCTCCTGCAGAGTTCACGACCCCCTGTAGGAGCGGCCTTGTGCCGCGAAAGGGGCGCGAAGCGGCCCCAAGCTTTTCAGGCTAATGAAAAATTTTCTGAAACAAGCCTTGTAATTGAATATGGCGGCCTCATGTAGTGGTCACCGCAAGGTTTCTGGTGGCAACACCAGGCATAACTCAGGTGGTTCGCCCATTGCGGGCCACCCCCGGCAACGCCGGACAGCATCAACCCGCCGGTGTCACACCGGCCGATGAAAACCACTATTTGGGAGAGATCGACAATGAAGCTTCGTCCTCTGCATGACCGCGTAGTCATCCGTCGCAGCGAAGAAGAATCGAAAACCGCTGGCGGTATCGTCCTGCCAGGTTCGGCCGCTGAAAAACCAAACCGCGGCGAAGTTGTAGCCGTCGGCACCGGTCGCATCCTGGACAACGGCGAAGTTCGTGCGCTGGCCGTGAAAGTGGGTGACAAAGTGGTTTTCGGCCCTTACTCGGGCAGCAACACCGTGAAAGTCGATGGCGAAGACCTGCTGGTCATGGCCGAGAACGAAATCCTCGCCGTTATCGAAGGCTGATTTCCTGACTTCCCGTTACTCCAAAGAATTTCAAGGATTAAACGATCATGGCTGCTAAAGACGTAAAATTCGGCGATTCCGCTCGTAAGAAAATGCTGGTTGGTGTCAACGTTCTGGCTGACGCGGTAAAAGCGACCCTGGGCCCGAAAGGCCGCAACGTGGTGTTGGCCAAGAGCTTCGGCGCACCGACCATCACCAAGGACGGCGTTTCCGTCGCCAAAGAAATCGAGCTGAAAGACGCCTTCGAAAACATGGGCGCCCAGCTGGTCAAGGAAGTGGCTTCCAAGGCCAACGACGCTGCCGGTGACGGCACCACCACCGCTACCGTTCTGGCTCAGGCCATCGTCAACGAAGGCCTGAAAGCCGTCGCTGCCGGCATGAACCCGATGGACCTGAAGCGCGGCATCGACAAGGCCACCGCCGCCGTTGTCGCCGAGCTGAAGAACCTGTCCAAGCCATGCGCCGACTCCAAGGCCATCGCCCAGGTAGGTACCATCTCCGCCAACTCCGACAACTCCATCGGTGAAATCATCGCCGAAGCCATGGAAAAAGTCGGTAAAGAAGGCGTGATTACCGTTGAAGAAGGCTCGGGCCTGGAAAACGAACTGTCGGTCGTCGAAGGCATGCAGTTCGACCGTGGCTACCTGTCGCCGTACTTCGTCAACAAGCCGGACACCATGGTAGCCGAGCTGGAAGGCCCGCTGCTGCTGCTGGTCGACAAGAAGATTTCCAACATCCGTGAGCTGCTGCCAGTTCTGGAAGCCGTTGCCAAGGCCGGCCGCCCACTGCTGATCGTTGCCGAGGACGTTGAAGGCGAAGCCCTGGCTACCCTGGTAGTCAACAACATGCGTGGCATCGTCAAGGTTGCTGCGGTCAAGGCACCGGGCTTCGGCGACCGCCGCAAGGCCATGCTGCAGGACATCGCCGTCCTGACCGGCGGCCAGGTCATCTCCGAAGAAATCGGCCTGTCCCTGGAAACCGCTACCCTGGAGCACCTGGGTAACGCCAAGCGCGTCATCCTGTCCAAGGAAAACACCACCATCATCGACGGCGCTGGCGCCGACGGCGAGATCGAAGCGCGCGTCAAGCAGATCCGCGCCCAGATCGAAGAAACTTCCTCGGACTACGACCGTGAGAAGCTGCAAGAGCGTCTGGCCAAGCTGGCTGGCGGTGTTGCCGTGATCAAGGTCGGTGCCGGCACCGAAGTTGAAATGAAAGAGAAGAAAGCCCGCGTTGAAGACGCCCTGCACGCTACCCGTGCAGCCGTTGAAGAAGGCGTGGTGCCTGGCGGTGGTGTGGCCCTGGTTCGCTCCCTGGCTGCCATTGTCAACCTCAAAGGCGACAACGAAGACCAGAACGTCGGTATCGCCCTGCTGCGTCGCGCCGTTGAAGCGCCGCTGCGCCAGATCACTGCCAACGCCGGCGACGAGCCAAGCGTTGTCGCTGACAAGGTCAAGCAAGGTTCGGGTAACTTCGGTTACAACGCTGCCACCGGCGAATACGGCGACATGATCGAGATGGGCATCCTGGACCCAGCCAAGGTCACCCGTTCGGCGCTGCAAGCTGCTGCTTCGATCGGCGGTCTGATGATCACCACCGAAGCCATGGTTGCCGACCTGCCGGAAGACAAGCCAGCTGCTGGCATGCCTGACATGGGCGGCATGGGTGGCATGGGCGGCATGATGTAAGCCAGCCTTACCCCCAGCACCATCAAAAAGCCCCGGTTCGCGAGAACCGGGGTTTTTTTGTTTTCCTGTTGGGGGCCATTGGGGCTGCTGCGCAGCCCATCGCGACGCAAGGCCGCTCCTACAAGGGATCGCGTAACCTGTAGGAGCGGCCTTGTGTCGCGAAAGGGCCGCAAAGCGGCCCCTGGGTCAGGCGACGCTACGCTCAGCGGCAGGTACCTCAGCCATTCCCCGACGATACAGAACCAGGTAATACGACCCCAACCCGATCAACCAGCAGAACACAGCCGTCCACACGTTATGCGACAGGAAGTGTGCCCCCTGCATCATCCGCCCCAGTGAAAGCACCGACCCGGCCACGAAGGCCACCGCCAAGGCCGCCCGCGCCAGCCGCGGCTTGCGATCACGCAACATGAAGAACAGACCGAACAGGCAGAACCCGGTTGCCGCATGCCCGCCTGGCCAGCACAGCCCGGGCTTGTCGGTCGCCGGCCGCGGTTCCAGCAGCTTGCTGTAGGTCTCGGTGCCGCCAAACTGGGTCAGGCTCCACGGGCACTGCACCTGGGTGACCTTTTTCAGTGGCGTGACAAACGCCGTCGACAGGCCCAGCGCCAGCACCAGGCAACCCAGCTCACGGCGCCAGCCGAACAGGCGCTTCACGAAGAAACTGGCGGCAAAGGTCAGTAGCGAAAGCACGCCCAGCAGGATCACCATTTGCTTGACCCGGTCATGCAGGATGTTCTCCAGCAAATAGCTGTGGCGGCCGATGAACTGCCCGGCGGCAGGGTCGAAGAACAGGTTGGCAATGTCCATGTCGACCGAGGTCAGTTCCAGCAGGATCAAGCCCAGCGCGGTCGCCAAGGGGAGCCCCAGGTAAAGCCAGAAATTGAGCGGGCGAGGGCGGTTTGGTTGCTGCATGACGGCTCCAGGGCGCGAAAAAGATCGGGCATTGTCGACCGCCCGCTATCCTGTGTCCGTGAAGGATCAGTGAAAAAACCGTCAAGTGCGGTGAATTTTCCCCAGGGCTGGCACCCCGCCGGCATAGGCCTTAAGCTGCGCCTGCCGCGCACCACAGCGAGAAGCGCCGCACAGGAGAAACCGATGCGCATTCTTTTGGTTGAAGACAACCGCGATATCCTGGCCAACCTGGCCGATTACCTGGGCATGAAGGGCTATACCGTCGACTGCGCCCAGGATGGCCTGTCCGGCCTGCACCTGGCTGCCACCGAGCACTACGACCTGATCGTGCTCGACATCATGCTGCCCGGCATCGACGGCTACACCCTGTGCAAGCGCCTGCGCGAAGACGCTCGCCGGGACACGCCGGTGATCATGCTCACTGCCCGCGACCAACTGGATGACCGCCTGCAAGGCTTCCGCTCCGGTGCCGACGATTACCTGCTCAAGCCTTTCGCCCTGTCGGAGCTGGCCGCACGCATCGAAGCGGTGCTGCGTCGTGCCCAGGGCGGTGGGCGGCGTACCCTGCAGGTGGCTGACCTGAGCTACGACCTGGACACCCTGGAAGTTTCCCGCCAGGGCCGCCTGCTCAAGCTCAACCCGGTCGGCCTCAAGCTGCTGGCGGTGCTGATGCAGAAAAGCCCGCACGTGTTGCGCCGTGAAGTGCTGGAAGAAGCCCTGTGGGGCGATGATTGCCCCGACAGCGACAGCCTGCGCAGCCACGTGCACCAGCTGCGCCAGGTGATCGACAAGCCGTTCGAAAAACCGCTGCTGCATACCGTCCATGGCGTCGGCTATCGCCTCGCCGAGGGCCGTGATGGAGTTTAAGCAAAGCCTTGCCCAGCGCATCATCATCGCCTTTGCCCTGATGAGTGCGCTGGTGGCCGGGGCCTTCGCCTTCGGCATCGTCGGCACTGTGCACCTGGTCGAAGAACGGCTGATTTCCACGGTATTGGGCGGCGACTTGCAGCGTCTGCTGCGCATGGACAGCGTCAGTGACTGGAGCCACCGGCCCCGCCCCGACCAGCTGTTCTACTTCAGCGGCGGGCGTGACGATTTCGAACTGCCCAAAGACTTGCGCCACCTCGACCGAGGCTTCCATGAGGTGTTCCGCGACCAGCTGTCTTACCACGCCATGGTCGAGATCGTCGACGGTCGCCGTTATGTGCTGTTGCAGGACCAGAGTGACTTCGAGGAACGCGAACGGCTGCTGTTCGCGGTGGTGGTGGTAGGCTTCGTGCTCAGCCTGGTGCTGGCGGTCATTCTCGGCTGGCTGGTGGCGCGCCGGGTGATGGCACCGGTGATCCGCCTGGCGCGTCAGGTACGCCACCGCGACCAGCTGCTGGGCCTGGCCCCGCCCCTGGCGCCGGACTATGCCGCGGACGAAGTCGGCCAACTGGCGGTAGCTTTCGACGATACCTTGGGCCGCCTGCGCGATGCGCTGACCCGCGAACGGTTGTTCACCAGCGACGTCAGTCACGAGCTGCGCACGCCCTTGATGGTGCTGGCCACCTCGTGCGAACTGCTGATGGAAAACCCGACGCTGGACGCCCGTTCGCGTAGCCAGGTGGAGCGTGTGGCGCGGGCCACGGAAGAAATGCGCGAACTGGTCAAGACCTTCCTGATGCTGGCCCGGGCACAGCGCGACGAGGGTGCGGTGGCTTCGCGGGCTACCCTTCGCGAAGTGGCTGACGAACTGGTCGGCGTTTGGCGCGACACTATCGAGCAGAAGGGCCTGGCGCTGTATTTCGATGGCCGCGTCAGTGCCAGCCCGGTGCTGTACAACGCCACCTTCCTGCAGTCGGTGATGGGCAACCTGCTGCGCAATGCCGCGCACTACACCGATAGCGGCTATATCCGCCTGAGCCTGGAAGCCAATGGCTTCAGCGTGGAGGACAGTGGCGTGGGTATCCCGGAAGAACAGCGCGAGGCCATGTTCCGGCCGTTCGTGCGCGGCGACGAGCGACGCGGCGAGGGGCTGGGCCTGGGCCTGTCGCTGGTACAGCGGATCTGCGACGATCAGGGGTGGCAGGTCACCCTGACCTCGACCTTGCCGCACGGCTGCCGCTTCAGGGTGGACCTTAGCAATACCGCAGCCAAGGGCGACCCGGAGGCGTTGGTCGAGTAATCAGTTGTAACAGGTCATTCGGGGCTCAACATATTTTTCACATGAGCATGACCTGATTCCTACGCTTGCTTACCTAATGTGGGCGGAATGGAGTCAGGAGATGCCCAATGCGTAGCCCCATCAAGCTTGAATTTTCCGAGAAGTACGACAAAGAACATGCCCGCGAGTACTTTCTCAAGCACCAGGACGGCCTGGCGCGGCGCCTTTCCCACAAGCGTGATGAGCAACTGGCGCGTCGCGCCTTGGCATTGGCAGGTGAACCTGGCCTGGTCCTCGACCTGCCATGTGGTGCGGGCCGCTTCTGGCCGTTGCTGGCAGAAAAGCCCAACCGAGTGATCATCGGCGCCGACAACTCCGAAGCGATGATCGAGACAGCCTGTACCGCGCAAGCGCCAGAGGTAGTGGCACGGGTACGTCCTTTGCAAACTTCCGCGTTTGCCATCGACTTGCCAGACAACTCGGTGGACAGCATTTTCTGCATGCGCCTGTTCCACCACATTGGCGAAGCGGCGCACAGAAAGACCATTCTTTCGGAATTTCAACGTGTTAGCCGTGATAGTGTGATCCTGTCACTGTGGGTGGATGGTAACTTCAAGGCCTGGCGCCGGAAAAAGCTGGAACAGCGCCGCAGCGCCAGGAAGGGCGACCAGGACAATTACCAGAACCGTTTTGTGTTACCGGCCGACACGGTCGAAGAAGAATTTCGAGCCGCCGGCTTCAGAATCCAGGAACGCCTCGACTTCCTGCCGTTCTATGCCATGTGGCGGGTCTATGTATTGCGTAAGGGGTAGTATTTGATGGCTGTAGCCCAGAGAGGGGAGTCGCGGTTCGATTTTTACTGGCGCCAGCAGGGCGAGTGGGTCGAGGAGCCTAACCAGCGCCGTGGTGGCGAGAGTGGTGTGCAACGCCTCGACGATGGCAACGGCAAGCTGCTGTATGCCAAGCGTCAGGTCGGGCATATCTACCGTAGCCTGCTGCACCCTTTTGGCCGGCCGACCGTGTTGCGTGAGCTCGATGCTTTGAACAGCTTCGAGCAACTGGGCGTGCGTGTACCGCGCATCGTCTTCTGTGGCGCCGAGCGTGGTGCCGACCACCAGTGGCGTGCGCTGCTGGTCAGCGAAGCACTCGACGGCTTCGTCGAACTCGACACCTGGCATGCCGAAGGTGCCCGCGAGCGTTACCCACAGGTGGTGCATGAGCGCATGCTCAAGGACCTGGCGGACAACCTGGCGCGCATGCACCTGGGGCACTGGCAGCACGGCTGCCTGTACGGCAAGCACGTGTTCGTCAAGGTGGTGGGTGAAGGCGAACAGGCCCGGGTCGAGGTTGCCCTGCTGGACCTGGAAAAATGCCGGCGGCGCATCAGCTGTCAGCGCGCAGCGGGCAATGACCTGCGCCAGCTGCGCCGCCACTCGTCGATCAATGACGCAGAATGGCAAACCCTGCTCTATTTTTACCAGATGGCGTTTGGCAGCGCTGTCAAAGGGTTAGAGCAATGAAACTAGAAATAGCTCGAGCTTTGTTCCTGGTAGCTGGCCTGGCGGTGACCACCGTGGCGGTGGCGGCCTGGGAGGAGCCGAGGCCAACAGTGTTCAGCAAGGCCGAACTGGCCGACCAGTGCGCGTTGCCGCGGGATGTGAAATCGCAGCAACAGGCCAAGGTCGCGCCGGATCAGGACCTGCTGCTGTTCCTGTTCGGCATGCGCCAGGGGTTGCGGCCGTTCGGTTGAGCCCGGTGTAGATGGATGCCAGAGGCCTCGCGATTGCGGGGCCTCTGGCATTTTTGCTTCTGCCTTGCCGGCCTCTTCGCGGGCTTGCCCGCTCCCACAGGTACTGCACAAAACCCGAACCTGACGCTGTACCTGTGGGAGCGGGCGAGCCCGCGAAGAGGCCGGATCAGGCTACAGCGGGTTCCCTGGCTTTCGCCTTGTGCGCAAACAAGGTGTAGACGCAAGGCAACACAAACAGGGTAAACAGCGTGCCGATCGACATACCGGTGGCAATCACCGTGCCGATGTCAAAGCGGCTGACCGCCCCCGCCCCGGTTGCCAGAATCAGCGGCACCATGCCGAATACCATCGCCGCCGTGGTCATCAGCACCGGGCGTAGGCGAATCGCCGCAGCTTCCTCGATCGCCTCACGCACGCTCAGGCCGCGTTCCTCGCGCAGCTGGTTGGCGAACTCGACAATGAGAATGCCGTGCTTGCTGATCAGCCCGATCAGCGTTACCAGCCCCACCTGGGTGTAGATGTTCATGCTCGATAGACCAAGGAACAGCGGCAACAGCGCGCCACAGATCGACAACGGCACCGTCACCAGAATCACCAGCGGGTCGCGGAAGCTTTCGAATTGCGCCGCCAGCACCAGAAAGATGATTGCCAACGCCAGGCCGAAGGTTACCCACAGTGCGCTGCCTTCCTGCACGTACTGGCGGGCCACGCCGGCATAGTCGAAAGCGAAGCCTTCCGGCGCCTCTTCGCGGGCGATAGCCTGTACGGTCTGCAGCGCCTCGCCGAGGCTGACCATGGGCACACCCTGGATGATTGCCGAGTTCAGTTGCTGGAACTGGTTGAGCTGGCGCGGGCGGGCGCGGTCGCTGAGGGTGATCAGGGTGGATAGCGGTAGCAACTGGCCCTGGTCGTTCTTCACGTAGTAGTTGTTCAGCCAGCCGGGGTTGTCGCGGTAAGGCCGCTCGACCTGGGCGATCACTTTGTAACTGCGGCCTTCGAGGGTGAAACGGTTGATCTCCGCCTCGCCCAGCAAGGTCGCCAGGGTGCTGCCCAAGGTGTCCATCGACACGCCCATCTGCGCCGCCTTGGCCCGGTCGATATCCACCACTACTTCGGGCTTGTCGAAGGCCAGGTCAATGTCGAGGAAGGCGAACTTGCCGGATTCCTGGGCACGAGCCTTGATGCGCTGGGCCACATCCAGCAGTGCCGGGTAGTCACCAGCGCTGTTGATCACGAACTGGAATGGCAGGCCCTCGCCGGTGCCGGGCAGCGACGGCAGGTTGAAGCCGAATATCTGCAGACCGCTGATTTCCTCAAGCTTGCGCTGTACCAGCGGCAGCAGTTCCATCTGCGTGCGCTCGCGCTCGTTCCAGGGCTTGAGCAGGAAGCCGCCGATGCCGGTCTGCACGCCGTTGAAACCGTTGATCTGGAACGACGAGTAATACTCGGGGAACGCCTTGAACAGCGGGGTGAACTGGTCGGTGTAGGCGTTGAGGTAATCAAGGTTGGCCGGCTGCGGCGAGCTGCTCATCATGAAGATCACGCCCTGGTCCTCGTTGGGCGCCAGTTCGTTCTGGGTAAACTTCAGCAGTACCGGAATCAGGCATAGGATGAT
This sequence comes from Pseudomonas sp. B19(2017), assembly GCF_002113165.1. Classification (NCBI taxonomy): domain Bacteria; kingdom Pseudomonadati; phylum Pseudomonadota; class Gammaproteobacteria; order Pseudomonadales; family Pseudomonadaceae; genus Pseudomonas; species Pseudomonas sp. B19(2017). The sequence continues at coordinate 38,180 of NZ_NEJR01000019.1, read as the reverse complement.
AACGGCAAACACCAGCACGACCGGCCGGCTGTCGAGGGTGGCGTGCAACAGACGCTGGTAGCGCACCTTCAGGCGTTCGAACAGCACGTCCAGGCGATGGGCCAGGCCACTGGGGTTCTGCTCCCGGCGCAACAACAGCGCGCACATCATCGGTGACAGGGTGAGGGCGACGATGCCGGAGATGATCACCGCACCGGCCAAGGTCAGGGCAAACTCCTTGAACAGTGCGCCGGTAAGCCCGGTCAGGAAGCCGATCGGCGCGTACACTGCCGCCAGGGTGATGGTCATCGACACCACCGGCATGGCGATTTCGCGGGCACCCTCGAGGGCCGCTTCGAACGGCGACTTGCCTTCCTCCATGTGCCGGTGGATGTTCTCTACCACGACGATCGCATCGTCCACCACCAGCCCGATGGCCAGCACCATGGCTAGCAGGGTCAGCAGGTTGAGCGAGTAACCCATCATCTGCATGAAGAACAGCACGCCGATCATCGACAGCGGGATGGTCACCACCGGGATCAGCACCGAACGCAGGGCGCCGAGGAACAGAAACACCACGACGATGACGATCAGCACGGCTTCACCGAGGGTCTTGATCACTTCGTCGATGGAGGCCTGGATGAACAGCGTGGCGTCGTAGGCGATCGATACCTTCAGCGCCGAGGGCAGCTGGCTTTCCAGCTCGGGCATGATGCGCCGAACTTCCTTGATGACGTCCAGCGGGTTGGCGGCTGGCGTGGCCTTGATGCCGATGTACACCGATGGGGTGCCGTCGAACGAGCTGACCGTGTCGTAGTTTTCTGCCCCCATCTCGACCCGTGCCACGTCGCCCAACAGCACGCGGCTGTCACCATTGATCTTGACCGGCAGGGCGGCGAACGCCTCGGCCGACTTCAGTTCGGTGCTGGCGTTGATGCTGGTGACCACGTATTCGCCTTTTACCTCGCCGGCGGCAGAGAGGAAGTTGTAGCGCCGCACGGCGTTGGTCACATCGGTGGCCGACAGGCCGAAGCCTGCCAGTTTCACCGGGTCGATCCAGATGCGCATGGCGAACACCTGGTTGCCGAGGATCTCCGCTTCGGCCATGCCCGGCAGGGTTGCCAGCTTGGGCTGGATCACCCGCGACAGGTAGTCGGTGATTTGCGGGTTGCTCATCTCCTTGCTGTAGAAACTGATGTACATCAGTGCCGACGCATCGGCGGCTTCCTTGCTCAGTACCGGGTCTTCCGAGTCCTGCGGCAGCTTGTTGCGTACTTCGTTGGCCTTGGCCAGCAGCTCGGTGAACAACCGGTCGCTGTCAGCGCCGATGCGTGCGTAGATGGAGATGATCGAGAAATTCTGCCGGCTCACCGAGGTCATGTAGTCGATGCCTTCGGCGCTGGCCAGGCTTTGCTGCAGCGGCTGGGTGATATAGCCCTGGATGGTCTCGGCGTTGGCACCGGGGTAGGCGGTGGTTACCGTGATCAGGGCGTTTTCCATTTGCGGGTACTGGCGGATCTGCAGCTTGTTCCAGGCCTGGAAGCCCAGCAGCAGGATCAGCAGGCTGACCACGCTGGCCAGCACCGGGCGACGGATGAACGGGTCGGTGAACGCCATGCCAGCCTCCTGTCAGTCCTTGCCCGGCGCGCCCTGGGCGGGCTTGAGGGCTTTGTCCTGGCCGATGCGGATCGCGGCGCCGGGGGTGAGCTTCAGTTGGCCGGCGGTGACCACCTGTTCCCCGGCCTGCAACCCCTTGCTGACCACCACCACGCCGTCACGGCGCTCGCCGGTCTGTACCGTGCGCTGTTCTGCGGTGAGCTGCGGCTGGCCCTTGTCGTCGTTTACCGGCTTGCCGTCCTTGTCCTTTTTCGGCGTGGCGACATACACCGAGTTGCCATAGAGGGTGTAGGTGATGGCGCTTTCCGGCACGACTACTTGTGGCTGCGGGTTGGGCAGCAGGATCAGCAGGCTGGCGAACATGCCCGGCAGCAACTTGCCGTCCGGGTTGGCCATGGTCGCGCGCACCAGCAGGTTGCGCGTGGTTTCCTCGACCTTGGGGTTGATGGCGCTGAGGCTCGCGGGGAAGGTCTGGCCCGGGTAGGCGGCTACCTGCACCAGCACCTGCTGGCCCAGGCTCAGGCGAGGCAGGGCTTGTTCCGGTACGTTGAAGTCGACGTACAGGCTGGAGGTGTCCTGCAGGGTGGCGATCACCGTGCCGGCGGCCAGATAGTCGCCGACGTCCACCTGGCGAATGCCGATGGTGCCGCTGAACGGGGCGCTGATGCTTTTCTTGGTCTTCGATGCCTTGAGCTGGTCGACCACCGCCTGATTGCGCCGATACTGGGCGGTGAGGCGGTCGAACTCGCCGCGGGAAATGGCCGAGTCACCGACCAGCTGGCTGCCACGGCCGAAATCGACCTTGGCCAGGCCGAGGTCGGCCTGGGCGGTGCCGAGCAGGGCGGTTTCCTGGTCGTCGTTGAGTTGCAGCAGCAGTTGCCCGGCCTTGACCTGCTGGCCCGAGTCGAAGTGCAGCGCCTTGACGATGCCTTCCACCTCCAGGCTCAGTTCCACGCCCTGTAGCGCCTTGAGGCTGCCAACGGCGGGCAGGCGCTCTTGCCATGGGCGCTGTTCGGCCAAGGCGGCCGCCACGGTGATGGGCGGCTTGGGGGCAGTGAACATCTGGATCTGCTGGTAGATCGAAAAGGCTTTGTAGCCCCCTAGGGCCAGCACGATCAGCAGAACCACGGCCAACATGGTGAGCATGCGGCGGCGCAGCATAGGTCCGGTTCCTTGGATGCGGTTGTTATTCGTTTAGACACGACAACGGGCGATCCTGCCCACGTGGTTGGGGGAATTATTGACTGTTTTCTGGGGGAAGGGGAGTGAAATGCCTGTGCTGGCCTCTTCGCGGGCACGCCCGCTCCCACAGGAACCGCGCAGTCAGCGGGTTACGCGGTCCCTTATAGAAAAAATCAGACCAGATGCAGGTGGTTGTCCCAGAACCCGGACGGCAGGTTCATCGGTTGCCCGACCAGCTCGGCCTTGCGGCAATCATAGAACCGGCAACGGCCCTGCCCGGAGGTGACGACAAAACCGTCCTGCACCGCGCCCACCCCCGCGCAATCGGGCATCGGCGCATCCAGCCGCACCGCGCCGCTGTCCAGGTCCCATATGAACAGGCGGTTGGCCCGTGGCGCGGTCAGCGCTACCAGCCGCAGCTCGCTGTGGATAGCCACGCTGGCGGTGTACTGGGCCATGGCCTGCAACTGCCGCTCCGGCACCGGGAAAGCTTTGAATGGTTCGCCCGGGCGCTTGATCGCCAGCAGTTCGGCGGTTTCATCGGCATCGCCCATGAATTGCTGGCAGGCGGCGATGGTGCCATCGCTACCCACCGCCAGGTGGCGCACGCTGTTCATCTGCTGGGCCAGGGTTTCCTTGCTCAGCAGGGTGCCGTCGCGCTGCATCAGCACCAGGCTCGGTTCCATGGCGTCGAGGTTCATCTCCACCCGGCTTTCGGCTTCGGTGCGGATACCGCCGTTGGCCACGACCAGCGTCTCGCCGTCCGGCAACCAGGCCACTTCGTGCGGGCCGATGCCGTGGGTCGGAATTTCGCCGCTGTGCACAAGGCGCTCGCCTTCGAAGCGGTACACGCCGAGTACGCCACGCCCCGGGTCGGTGGTGTCGTTCTCGGTGGCATACAGCCATTCGCCGCTTTTGTGAATGACCGCGTGGCCGTAGAAGTGCCGGTTCGGCTGCGAGGTGACGGTCTGCAGCAGGCGCCCGTCGCGCAGGTCGACCAGGTAGCTTTCGGTGCCGGGACGGCGGGCGACGAACAGGGCGATCGGCAGTTGCGGGTGATGGATGATGGCATGGCAACGTTGGGCAACCTGGGTGCTGAACACCTGGGTGCCGTCCAGGCGGAACCCGACCGCATAGTGCTTTCCGTCGCCGTCGTCACGCGCCGACAGCAGCAGGGGCTCGCTGCCTTTGTTGCGGAACAGGCTCCAGCCGCCCAGGGTGAGGGCGCTGAGCAATACGCTACCGAGTTTGAGGGCCTGGCGTCGCAGCATGATCAGTCACCGTCGTTGGCATTGAAGCCCAGCTGGATGTTCAACGCCTTGGCCAGCTCGCCTTCGTGCAAGCGGTGGACGGCGTTGAGGCTGTCGTAGATCTGGTTCAGGGTTTGCTGACCGGCGTCGTCGGCCAGCAGCTCGCCCAGGGTCTTCTGGTTGTCGGCCAGCAGCTTGAGCGAGGCAGCGTAGGCGGCGTCGATCTTGTCCGCCAGGGCTTTCTGGTCGCTGGACAGCAAGCCGCGCAGGCCCTGGTTGTCGACCCCGACCCAGACTGCTTCGGCGGCCTTGAGGCTGGCCTCCAGGCTCTTCAGCGAGCTGTGGCTGCGCCAGGCTTCGGCCTGCAGTGGCTGCGGGATACCCTTGCTCTGACGGCCCATCGGCGCACCGAGTTTTTTCTTCAGGCTGTCCAGGGCGGTGACCTGGGCGCGCAGCAGGTCGGCGATGGCCTCGTGGGAGTCGGCGTAGCGCTGGTTGGGGAACTTGGTCATCTGCGAGAGCATGCCGTCAGTGCTGTTCCAGCCCTTGAGGATCTCTTCGGCCAAGGCCTTCTGGTGTTCACCGATGGCCACCAGCAACGGGCAGTAGCGGGCTTTCTGCTCGGCAGTGGCGATGTCCGGCTTGCTGTCGAACAGGATGTACTCGTAGGCCGACAGGCCACGTACCACCACGCTGGCCTTGCCCAGGGCCGCGGCATCGACCGGCTGGTCGGCGTTGACCAGTTGCTCGACCTGGCGGCCGACCAGGTTCTTCTTGTCGGGCCAGAACTGTACCTGCCAGGCGCGGTTGCCTTCGGCCAGCGGGCCGACCAGCAGCGGTTGCAACTCGGCCCAGGCCTTTTGCGCGTTGAGGAAGTCGGCGCGAGCCTTGTCCAGGGTTTCCTTGCCTTCGCAGTAGGCCAGGGCGCTGGCGGCCAGAGTGCGGTCGGCCTCGACCCAGCGGCTGTAGGTGGGCAGGATCACCTGTTTGGCGATGGCAGCGGAGGTCACGGCTTGCGGGTCCTGCGGTGAGCAGGCGCCGAGGGCGAGTGCGGCGAGGCTGGTGAACAACAGTTTGGGTCGGAACATGCCCGGCTCCTTTGCGCTTTTTAAAGTGAGTTCAGGAACGCCAGCAACGCGGCACGCTGCTCGGCATTGAAAGTGAGTACGAAGTTGCGTGCCGCCTCGGCCTCGCCACCGTGCCAGAGCACGGCTTCGAGCAGGTTGCGGGCACGGCCGTCGTGCAGGAACTGGCTGTGGCCACTGACCGTCTCGCTCAGGCCTATGCCCCACAGTGGCGGGGTGCGCCAGTCCTGGCCGTTGGCAGCGAATTCGGTGCGCTCGTCGGCCAGCCCCGGGCCCATGTCATGCAACAGCAGGTCGCTGTAGGGGCGGATCAGCTGGTTGGCCAGCTCCGGCTCGGCGGCATTGGCGGCGGTGGTGAACTGCGGCGTGTGGCAGCCCTGGCAGCCGGCCTGGTAGAACAGGTTCTTGCCCGCCAGCACCTGCGGCGAGCCTACGTCGCGGCGGGCCGGCACGGCCAGGTTGCGGGTGTAGAAGGTGACCAGCCGCAGGATGTTGTCGCTGACTTCCTTCTCGCCATCGGCACCGTCGCCGTTGGGCGCGGCCAGGCAGTCGGCCTGCGCCGGCGTGCAGTCATCGTTGGGCTGCAGGGTGGTGGTCAGGCCCATGTCGCCGGCAAAGGCGTGCACGTTCTGCTGGTTGACATTGGGCTGCCCGGCCTTCCAGCCGAAGCGGCCGACCACGGTCTTGCCCTGGGCGTCGTCCCACACCCGGTTGGCCCGGCCGCGGATACCGTCGTGGTTGCGGTCGTCGGGGTCTTCATTGGCCAACAGGTCGTTTTCAGGGATGGCTTCGAGCAGGCCCAGGCCGATCATCGGCGGCGCCACCCGTGCCGAAAAGCGCGTGTCAGGGTGCATCACGCCATAGCCGAGCTGGGTGATCTGCAGGGCCGGCTTGCGCAACTCGACCTGGTGGCCGTCCTCGAACGACACCGTTTCGCTGGTGTAGCTCACCCGCACCTTGCCTTCCGGCGTCACGCCGGGGATGGCCATGTCCTGCAACTGGGTACCATAGACTGGCTCCGGCACCACGCCGAGGCGTTCGACCACCTTGGCCAGGTAGGGCTGGTCGGGGATCGACAGGCGTACCAGCATCGATACGGCGTTGCTGTCGCCCGGCTCTGGCGGGTGACCGCGGCCGTCGCGCACGTGGCAGTTCTGGCAGGCATTGGTGTTGAACAACGGGCCCAGGCCGTCACGGGCGGTGGTGGTGGACGGGGCGATCACCCAAGGGTTGCGGAAGAAGCTGTTGCCGACGGCGAAGTCCAGGCGCCGCTCGGGCGAAAGGTTGGCCGAGGGCAGGGAATAGGCATTGCGGTCAGTGCGCTGCACGGTGGCTTTGCCGCCCGACAACGCTTCGCCAGGCTCGGCCTGGGTGAAACGCGGGGCGTCGTCACAGGCGGTGAGGGCAAAGGCCAGCAGCAGCGGGGAGAGTCGGGGCAGCGACAAGGACATCGAGAATCCTGGGCGTGAGCGAAAAACCGGCGTGCAAGCTTAGCAGGGTGATGAAGTTTGAATAAGAGCAATTTGCAATTGCTGGATGAAATCGGTGTCAGTTGGCCATGTTCATTTGTTGCCTGTGCCGGCCTCTTCGCGGGTGAACCCGCTCCCACAGGGACTGCATCGTGCTGTAGGAGCAGCCTTGTGCTGCGAAGGGGGCAGTATGACAAGAGGTTTTCTGTGGCGGAAATGGCCTCTTCGCAGCACAAGGCTGCTCCTACAGGTCTGTGCGGTCGAGGTGGGAGCGGGTTCACCCGCGAAAAGGCCGGCACAGAAAAAAGGCGACCCGAAGGCCGCCTTTTTCAGAACCGCTACTGCAGGATCAGAACTCGTGATCTGCGGTATCCGGGTTCAGGTTGGCAATGCCCAGCTTGCCCGCGGCCTGCTCGATCGCACCGGTCTGCTTGACCAGGGCGGCGATGGCGTCACGCACGATCTGGTTGCCGGCGGCATTGTCGGCAGCGATCAGCTGGTCGTAGTGCTCGCCCTTGAGGGCGTGGTCGACGATCACCTGGATCTTGGCTTCGGTGGCTTCCAGGTCGGCCTTTAGGGTGGCGTCGGTGGCCGGGTCAACCTTGGCCACCAGCGACGACAGGCTCGGGCCGGTCACCTTGCTGCCGTCCGGGCGAGTGTACTCGCCCAGGTAGACGTTGCGGATACCCTTGGCGTCGTAGAAGTGCGAGTAGTGGGTGTTGTCGCTGAAGCAGTCGTGCTCGTCTTCCGGCGAGTTGGCTTCCAGCGAAACCTTCATGCGCTCGCCAGCCAGCTCACCCAGCGACAAGCTGCCCATGCCGAACAGCATCTTGCGCAGGCCGTCGTTGACCGACTCGGCTTCCAGCTTGGCGCGGTAGTTGTCGGCCACGTTCGGTGCCCAGTTGCCGACCATCTCTTCGAGGTCCTTGACCAGCAGGTCGGTGACTGCCTTCAGGTAGGCACGGCGGCGGTCGTTGTGGCCGCCGGTGGCGCCGTTGCCTTCCAGGTAGTCCGAGGCCGGACGGTTGCCCGCGCCTGGGCCGGTGCCGTTGAGGTCCTGGCCCCACAGCAGGAACTCGATGGCGTGGTAGCCGGTGGCGACGTTGGCTTCGGAACCGCCCAGCTCGTTCAGGCTGGCCAGCTTCTCGGGGGTGATGTCCTTGACGTCGATTTTCTCTTCGCCCACCTGGATTTCGGTGTTGGCGATGATATTGGCGTTGGCTGCCGGGTTGCCCAGGGCGTGCTCGTAGCTCTTGTCGACGTAGTCGATCAGGCCTTCGTCCAGCGGCCAGGCGTTCACCTGGCCTTCCCAGTCGTCGATGATGGTGTTGCCGAAGCGGAAGGCTTCGCTTTGCAGATACGGAACGCGCGAGGCGACCCAGGCTTCCCTGGCGGCCTTCAGGGTTTCGTCGTTGGGCTTGGCCAGGAACGCGTCGACTGCGCTCTGCAAGGCCTTGGCGGTGCTCAGCGAGTCGCTGTAAACGGCGTAGACCAGCTCTGCGTAATGTTTGACCACGGCTTTTCCGGCAGCTTCGTCGACAGCCCCGGGTGCTGCAGCGGTGGTGCTGGCTGCAGCAGGTGCCTGGGCTTGCGGCGCGGCGGCCTTGTCGTCCTTGCCTTCACCGCAACCGGCGAGAGCGATGGCAATGGCCAGCAGACTGGCGGAGGCCAGAGGCATTCGAATCATTATTGGTTTTCCTGCGTCGTGTGGTTGGACCAAGGGGGAGACCGTGCGCCGTGGCACGCGAAACGACAACATCATGCGAAAGATTTGCATTTGCTGTAAAGGGGCGGGCGTGCAAATCGTGCAAATGCCGGTCACGGCCGGTAACCGGGCAGGCGGGTCAGGACATTGAAACCCGGTTGCGCTGCGCCTGCTTGAGGAAGTTGGTCAGCTCTCGGGCCGACAGCGGCTTGCTGTAGTGGTAGCCCTGGCCTTCGTGGCAGCCCTGGGCGACGATGTAGGTTTCCTGTTCGGCGGTTTCCACGCCTTCAGCGATCACCTGCATCCCCAGGCTCTTGCCCAGCTGGATGATGGCACGAACGATGGTGGCGTCGTCATCGTCGTCCAGAAGGTCCTGGACGAAGCTCTTGTCGATCTTGATCTTGTCCAGCGGCAGCGATTTCAGGTAGCTGAGCGACGAATAGCCGGTGCCGAAGTCGTCGATGGCAATCAGTGCCCCGGAGCGGCGCAGGCTCAGCAGATGCTGGGCGGCAGTGCTGATGTCTTCCATCAGGCCGGTCTCGGTGACTTCCAGTTCCAGGCTGCGTGGCGGCAGGCGGTAGGCCTGCAGCAGGTTGTTGACCACCCGCGGCAGTTCGTTGTGGTGCAGCTGCACGGTGGACAGGTTGACTGCCATGCGCAAGTCGCTGAAGCCCATGTCATGCCATTCGCGCAGCTGTCGGCACGCCTGGTCGAGCACCCATTCGCCGATGCTGATGATGCTGCCGTTCTGTTCGGCGAGGGGGATGAACTGGTCCGGCGGCACCATGCCCAGCTCCGGATGCTGCCAGCGCAGCAGTGCCTCGACACCGACCACGCTGTGGTCGCGGTAACTGATCTGTGGCTGGTACACCAAGTATAGCTGGTTGCGCGCCAGCGCTTCGCGCAAGTCCTTTTCCAGCTCGCGACGGCGGCGCATCTCACTGTCGACGCTGGCGATGTAGAACTGGTAGCGGTTGCGCGAACGGGCCTTGGCCAGGGTCATGGTCTGTTCGGCTTTTTGCAGTAGCTTCTCGGTGCTGTCACCGTCTTCCGGGAACAGGGTGATGCCGATGGTGGCGCGCAGGCGGATCTGCTGGTGGTGGTCGAGGTCGAATGGCACTTCCAGGTCGTCGAGGATGCTCTGCGCCAGTTCGGCCGCCTCGTAGGGCTGCTCGATATTTGCCTGCACCAGGGCGAACTGGTCACCACCCAGCCGAGCCAGGGCGCCCAGGCGGCCACTGTGGGCGCGCAGGCGGTCGGCCAGGGCCAACAACAATTGGTCGCCGACCTGGTAGCTGAATTGCTCGTTGATGCCCTTGAAGTCGTCCAGGCCGACGCATAACACCGCCACGCGATGTTGCAGGCGGCGGCCGTCGACGAGGATCTTGTCCAGTTGCTGCTGCAGCTGCTGGCGGTTGGGCAGGCCGGTGAGGAAGTCGTACTGGGCCATGCGTTGCAGGCTGTTCTCTGCTTCGTGGCGCAGGTGGGTGTTGCGCTCGATCGAGGCCAGCAGCTGGTTGGCGGTATTTACCCACAGGCCCAGCTCGTTCTTCTCGTGGCCCTTGAGCAGCGGAAGCTGGTGCTGGCTGGGGCGGTCGGGGTTGATCTGGGTGAGGTGCTCGATGATCTTCGACAGCGGTTTGGTCAACAGCCAGTGGTAGACCAGGTACAGCACCAGGCCCATGGCCAGGGCCCGCAGCACGCCGGAAATGAAGATGATTACGGCGTTGATGAGGAAGTCTTCGCCGTAGGACGACGTGTCGAGGGTAATGCTCAGGTCGCCGTAGTATTCGCTGTAGGGGCCGCGGCCGACCAGTTGCGTGGTGTAGGTACGTTCCTGGCCGAGGATAAGGTCGGTCAGCCAGCGCATGGACATGTCCTGCAGCGGGCGGGACTTTTCTGCCAGCATGGTTTCGTTGGGGTGGCCGATGGAGGCCATGCGTACCGATTCGTCCTGGAACAGGCCTTCCATCACCTGCATGCCCATTTCGCGGTCGAGGCTATATACCGCCTGGGTCGAGGGGTCGCGGAACATGTCGAGGATGCGCTGGGCATCATTGTTCACGGCCTGGCGGGTCTTGTAGGTGTCATAGACGATTTGCGCACAGCTGAGCACGACACCGACCGCCAGCGCCGACAGCAGCACGACCCTGAGCAACTTGACCGACAAGCTGTTCCGCAATTCCAGCTTCAATGGGGTTTCCTTAATCCACGCGCATGGCATCATTTTGCCATCAACGATGACGATACACTACCGGCCGACCATCAGTAGTGTATCGGTTGCCTGAGCCCGCAACTTGAATGCGCTGTATCAATCTTCCAGAGGTTTGATGTTAGCGTGCTATACGGGCTGAGCAAGCAAAACCGTACTGGGTTTTCCGCGGGTACAGGCATAAAAAAACCCGGCACCGGGCCGGGTTTTTCGTTCAGGGCTGAATGACTCAGGCCTTGAAGGTCTTGCCTTCGAACTGTTCGGCAACGAAAGCCCAGTTGACCAGGTTCCAGAATGCCTCGACGTACTTCGGACGCAGGTTGCGGTAGTCGATGTAGTAGGCGTGCTCCCAGACGTCGCAGGTCAGCAGCGGGGTGTCGCCGCTGGTCAGCGGGCAGCCGGCACCGATGGTGCTGGCCAGGGCCAGGGAACCGTCAGCCTTCTTCACCAGCCAGCCCCAGCCGGAGCCGAAGGTGCCAACCGAAGTCTTGGTGAACTCTTCCTTGAACTTGTCGAAGGAACCGAAAGCGGCGTTGATGGCGTCAGCCAGGGCACCGGTCGGCTGGCCACCGGCGTTTGGTGCCAGGCAGTTCCAGTAGAAGGTGTGGTTCCAGACTTGAGCGGCGTTGTTGAAGATGCCGCCCGAAGAGCTCTTGACGATCTCTTCCAGGGTCTTGCCTTCGAATTCGGTGCCTGGGACCAGGTTGTTCAGGTTCACGACATAGGTGTTGTGGTGCTTGTCGTGGTGATACTCCAGGGTTTCCTTGGAGATGTGCGGCTGCAGGGCATCGTGGGCGTACGGCAGCGGCGGCAATTCAAAAGCCATGGTAGATCTCCTGATTCAGGTCTGTTTGCGGTTTGCGCAAGGCCGATCACGGGCGGCCCGATGAGCGTCTGCGAGTTTGTACTCTTTGCGACGCAAGGGCTGGATCATAGCACCGGGTCCGGCGCATAACCACGCAACAAACATAGGGAATAGAGGTTCCAGAGCGGGTGGGGTGTGCCGACCGGTGGCGTCAGCTATTGCCTGCAAGGGCCTCATCGCCGGCAAGCCGGCTCCCACAGGGATATCACCGACCTCAGGCCTGGTGATATCCCTGTGGGAGCCGGCTTGCCGGCGATAGGGCCCTTGATGTCAGTTGAAGATCAACTGCGCCGCCACTGCAAACATCATCACCGCCACCATCAGGTCGAGCATGCGCCAGGTCGCCGGCCGCGCCAGCCACGGTGCCAGCCAGGCCGCGCCGATCGCCAGGGTCGAGAACCACAGCAGCGAGGCACTGGCGGCGCCGGCCACATAGGCACCAGGTGCGGTCTGCTGGGCGCCCAGCGAGCCGATCAGCAACACCGTGTCGAGGTACACGTGCGGGTTCAGCAGGGTCACTGCCAGGGCGCTGAGCAGCACGGCACGGCGAGAGCGCATGCCCTGGCCTTGCTGGTGCTGCAGGCTCTGCTGGGAACAGGCACTGCGCAAGGCCTTGGCGCCGTACCAGATCAGGAACAGCGCACCGCCCCAGCGCGCCACCGCCAGCAAGGTCGGGTTATGCGCCAGCACGGTGGCCAGGCCGAACACCCCGGCAGCCACCAGGATCGCGTCACAGACGATGCACAGTGCCGCCACCGGCAAATGATGCTCGCGGCGCAAGCTCTGGGCGAGGACGAAGGCGTTCTGTGCACCGATGGCCATGATCAGGCCGAAGGCCACGAGCATGCCGTTGAGATAGCTTTGCCACATGGCGTGCTCTCCAAAGAGTCCAAAAGATGCTGGCCATTGTGCTGAACCGCGCTGTATAAGAAAAACAAATAGAGCTGATCTGGCATTAGGAAAATCGATGTTCGACTACAAGCTGCTGGCCGCCCTCGCGGCGGTGATCGAACAGGGCGGTTTCGAGCGCGCGGCGCAGGTGCTGGGCTTGTCGCAGTCGGCTATCTCCCAGCGCATCAAGCTGCTCGAGGCGCGGGTCGGCCAGCCGGTGCTGGTGCGTGCCACGCCGCCCAGCCCGACCGAGGTCGGCCGCCAGTTGCTCAACCATGTGCAGCAGGTGCGCCTGCTCGAACGCGACTTGCAGCGCCAGGTGCCGGCGCTGGACGAGGAGGGCATGCCAGAGCGCCTGCGCATCGCCCTCAACGCCGACAGCCTGGCCACTTGGTGGGCCGGTGCAGTGGGTAACTTCTGCGCACAGCAGAATGTGCTGACCGACCTGGTGGTTGAAGACCAGGAAGTGGGCCTCAAGCGCATGCGTGCGGGCGAAGTGGCGGCCTGCCTGTGTGGCAGCGAACGGCCGGTGGCCGGGGCGCGCAGCCTGCCACTGGGCGCCATGCGCTACCGCGCGCTGGCCAGCCCCGGGTTCATGGCGCGGCATTTTCCGCACGGCTTTACCGCCAGCCGCCTGGCCCGTACCCCGGCGATCGTGTACGGCCCGGACGACTTCCTGCAGCACCGCTACCTGGCATCGTTGGGCATCGAGGACGGGTTTCTGCACCACTTGTGCCCGTCGTCCGAAGGTTTCCTGCGCATGACCGAAGCCGGCCTGGGCTGGGGCCTGGTGCCCGAACTGCAGGCTCGCGAGCAACTGGCCAGCGGCCAGTTGGTGGAAATCTGCAGCGATACCCCCATCGACGTGCCGCTGTACTGGCATCATTGGCGCAATGGCGGGCAACTGCTCGCGCAACTGACCGACCACCTGCGGCACACCGCACGGCAATGGCTGGTGCCCTTGTAGCCACGGCTGGCGTCAGTTGCATCTGAAATCTGGCAAGACGGAGTCTTACATGCGAATTCTGGTCACCGGCGCGAGTGGCTTCATTGGTGGGCGCTTTGCGCGCTTTGCCCTTGAGCAGGGCCTGGACGTGCGGGTCAGCGGCCGTCGTGCCGAAGGGGTCGAGCACCTGGTCAAGCGCGGCGCCCAGTTCATTCCCGGCGACCTGGGTGATGCCGATCTGGCCCGACGCCTGTGCCAAGGCGTCGAGGCCGTGGTGCACTGCGCTGGCGCAGTGGGCAACTGGGGGCGCTACCAGGACTTCCACCAAGGCAATGTGGTGGTTACCGAAAACGTGGTCGAGGGCTGTCTGAAGGAACACGTACGCCGGCTGGTGCACCTGTCATCGCCGTCGATCTACTTCAATGGCCGCTCGCGCCTGGATATCCGTGAAGACCAGGTGCCGCGCCGCTTCCACGACCACTACGGGCAGACCAAGTACATGGCCGAGCAGAAAGTGTTCGGTGCCCAGGAGTTCGGCCTCGAGGTGCTGGCGCTGCGCCCGCGCTTCGTCACCGGCGCCGGCGATGCCAGTATCTTCCCGCGGCTGATGCAGATGCAGCGCAAGGGGCGGGTGGCGATTATCGGCAACGGCCTGAACAAGGTCGACTTCACCAGCGTGCACAACCTCAATGAAGCGCTGCTCAGCGCCTTGTTCGCCGACGACCGGGCGCTGGGCCAGGCCTACAACATCAGCAACGGCCAGCCGCTGCCGCTGTGGGATGTGGTCAACTATGTGATGCGCCAGATGCAGTTGCCGCAGGTTACCCGTTACCGTGCCTACGGCCTGGCATACAGCCTGGCCGCGCTGAACGAGGCAGCCTGCATGTTGTGGCCGGGGCGCCCGCAACCGACCTTGTCGCGCCTGGGGATGCAGGTGATGAGCCGCGATTTCACCCTGGATATCAGCCGCGCCCGGCAGTACCTGGACTACCAACCCAAGGTCAGCCTGTGGACGGCGCTGGATGAATTCTGTGCCTGGTGGAAGCATCAGCCGCCGGGGCAGTGAAACCGTCGCGCCGACAATGGACATCAATGCGCTGCGCTGGCGGTTTATACTCGTGCCTCTTTGCGACTACCGCGGTTGAATGTATCCATGCGTAACCATGCTCACGATGACTACGATGACTACGATGACGTGCCTACCTTGCGGGCGGGCACCCATGACGATGACGAACTGATGCCGGCGCACGTGGTGCGCAGCCGCCAGAAAGCCGCTCGCGGTGCCAGCACGGCGCCGCTGTGGGCATTGCTCGGGGCCTCGTTCATCGCCTTGGCGGGCCTTGGCTGGTGGAGCTTCCAGCAGATTTCGCTGATGGAGCAGCAACTGGTGGCGACCCAGGAAAGCTTCGCCCGCATCAGTGAAGAAGCGGCCGGGCGCCTGCAGGCGATCAGCGGCAAGGTGGCGGCCAGCGAATCCGGAGCGACCACAAACAGCGAGGCGTTGAAGCTGCAACTGCGCCAGTTGCAGAAAGGTGTGGCCGGGCAGACCGGCGACCTGGGCAAGCGCCTGGAGCAGGTGCTGGCCGATACCCGTGAACAGCAGAAGGTCGTGACACAGCTGCAAACCCAGTTGCAGGCGCAGCTGAAGGCGGTGAATGGCGAGCTGGCCGCGTTGCGCTCGGGCCAGGTCGATGGTGGCAAGCTGGATACCCAGTTCAAGGGCTTGAACGAACAGATTGCTGCGCTGAAGGCCGCGCAGGTGGATGGCGCCAAGCTGGACGGGCAGCTCAAGAGCCTGGGCAGCGAGGTGGCAGCGCTGAAGAAGCAGGGTAACCCGAGCGCGGCCATCCAGGACCTGGAGCAGGACATCCTGGTGCTCAAGAGCCAGATCGACAACCGCCCGGCAGCTTCGTCGGCGGGTGGTGCTTCGGTGCAGGAGTTCGATGCGTTCCGGGCGCAGACGACCCGCAACCTGAATACCCTGCAGAGCCAGATCCAGAACCTGCAGCAGCAGATCAACGCCCGGCCATGAAATCACCTGAGCCTTCTTCGCGGGCACGCCCGCTCCCACAGGTACAGCGACAAGCTTGAAGATTTGTGCTGATCCTGTGGGAGCGGGCGTGCCCGCGAATGGCCCTCAATCACAACCGCGGATAGTCGATATACCCCACCGGCCCTCTGGCATAGAAGGTCTCCGGCCGCGCCTCGTTCAACGGCGCATCCGCTGCCAGCCGTGCCGGCAGGTCAGGGTTGGCGATGAACGGCACGCCAAACGCCACCGCATCGGCCTTGCCACTGGCCAGGGCCGCATTGGCACTGGCCTTGTCAAACCGCTCATTGACGATGTACGGGCCACCGAACGCTTCCTTGATCAGCGGGCCGATGCTGTCATCGGCTTCCTTTTCCCGCGAGCAGATGAACGCAATGCCGCGCTTGCCCAGTTCGCGGGCCACGTAGGTAAAGGTTTCGGCGCGGTCTGCGTCGCCCATGTCATGGATATCGGCACGCGGCGACAGGTGCACGCCAACACGGCTCGCGCCCCACACCTCGATGGCCGCATCGGTCACTTCCAGCAGCAGCCGCGCACGGTTTTCCAGCGAGCCGCCGTAGCGGTCGGTGCGCTGGTTGGTGCTGCTCTGCAGGAACTGGTCGAGCAGGTAGCCGTTGGCACCGTGGATCTCCACCCCATCGAAACCGGCAGCCTTGGCATTCTCGGCACCGCTGCGGTAGGCCTCAACGATGTCGATGATTTCTTCGCTTTCCAGCGCGCGCGGAGTTGGGTAATCGCTGAGCGGGCGTACCAGGCTTACATGGCCCTTGGGCTGGATCGCGCTAGGTGCTACCGGCAGCTCGCCGTTCAGGTAGCTGGGGTGGGAAATGCGGCCAACGTGCCACAGTTGCAGGAAGATGCGCCCGCCAGCGGCATGCACGGCCTTGGTCACATTGTTCCAGCCACGCACCTGTTCGTCGTTCCAGATACCGGGGGTATCCGGGTAGCCGACGCCCATGGCGCTGACCGAGGTCGCCTCACTGAGAATCAGCCCGGCGCTGGCGCGCTGCACGTAGTACTCGGCCATCAGCGCGTTAGGTACGCGGCCTTCGTCGGCCCGGCAGCGGGTGAGCGGGGCCATGATGATGCGGTTGGGCAACTGCAGGTCGCCCAGGGTGATCGGATCGAAAAGCGTGGTCATGACGGTTACCTGCCTGTTCAGAGTGCTTGGCGCAGTTGTTCGAGAAACGCCTGGATGGTGGTTTCGTTGCGTTTGAAGAAGTGCCATTGGCCGATCTTCTGGCTGCTGATCAGCCCGGCGCGTTGCAATGTGGCCAGGTGGGCGGAGACGGTTGACTGCGAGAGGCCGCAGCGTTGGTCGATCTGCCCGGCACACACACCGTTCTCGGTGCTGTGGTACTGGTCGGGAAATTGCGTTGCCGGGTCCTTCAGCCAACTGAGGATTTCTCGCCTGACCGGGTGGGCCAGTGCTTTTATGATTTCGTCGAGATCGAGAGGCATGGGTTGAGGCTCGTTGTAGCGGTATATCGCGATGGAACGAAATGTAAATCGTGGTTTCCCGATATACAAATACGAAGAGGTTCTGAACTGAGCGCGAATCGTTATATCGCGTTATAACGATATGCGGGCTGGCGGTGCTAGACTGCGCTCATGAACTACCTTGCACACCTGCACCTGGGCGGCCCGGCGCCGCAACAACTGCTTGGCAGCCTGTATGGCGATTTCGTCAAAGGTTCGCTGGAAGGGCGTTTTCCGCCCGCGCTGGAGGCAGCGATCCGGCTGCACCGGCATATCGACAGCTATACCGACCAGCATCCGTTGGTGATGGCGGCACTGGCGCGTTTTCCTCGGGAGCGGCGGCGCTTTGCCGGTATCGTTCTGGATGTGTTTTTCGACCATTGCCTGGCGCGGCATTGGCGTGATTATGCCGAGCAGCCGCTGGAGCAGTTCACCGGGGACTTTTATCGGGTATTGCTGGCGGAGCCCGAGTTGCCGGGGCGGCTGGCGCGGATTGCGCCGTTCATGGCGGCGGATGACTGGCTGGGGGCGTATGGCGACTTTGCCACGCTGGAGCAGGTGTTCAACGGCATCGCCCGGCGTTTGTCGCGGCCGGAGGGGATGGTTGGGGTGATGGGGGAGCTGGAGCGGCTGTACGAGCCGCTAATGGCGGACTTCAGGGAGTTTTATCCGCAGTTGCAGGCCTTTGCGGCGGCGGGGCGGAAGTCTGACAGTTAGTTCTGCGCAGGCTTCTTCGCGGGCTTGCCCGCTCCCACAGGTATGGCGCAGTTCTCAGGATATGCGCGGACCCTGTGGGAGCGGGCAAGCCCGCGAAAAGGCCGTTACTGGCAGTACAAGAATTCAGGCAGCCCGCGCCTGCCGCCGTGGCGCCAACTCAACGTCTTCAACCCCGAACAACGCCAGGTGAATCGCCTGCTGCGCCTGCAACGCCAGCACCGCTCGTTCCTTGCCCACACTGCCGATCGGCTGCAGCAGCTGAATGCAAACCTCCCCCCGCGGCTGGGCGAACAGGCGCATCAGGTGTGACACCAGGTCATCATCACCAATGAACGGCGCAATCGGGTCGATCTGGCCTGCGCGCAGGTACTGGATGGCCACCGGCTGCACCGTCACGCCGCGGTCGATGGCGCCAGCCAGCAGGCGGCCGTGGAAGGTGCGCAGGGTACGGCCACTGGTCGTGGTGCCTTCCGGGAAGATCAGCAGCGGCCGAGAAAGACCCAGCTGCCCGGCGATCTGCTCGCGCAGGCGCTGGCTGTCGCCCCCGCCACGGCGGATGAACAGGGTGCCGGCCTTTTCCGCCAGCCAGCCGGCCAGCGGCCAGTGACGCACTTCGGCCTTGGACAGGAACGACAGCGGTAGCAACATGCCGAGCAGGGGGATATCGGTCCAGGATACATGGTTGCTGACCCATAACATCGGCCGCTGTGGCAGCTCACCGACCACCCGCACCTCGAAGGGCAAGGCAGCGACCAGGCGCTTCATGAACAGGCAGGACCAGCGTTGGCGGCGCTCGAGGGGCGCTTTGAACCCCAGGCGCTCGCCCAGGGTGATCACGCTGGCCATCAGCATGCCCAGCAGCAGTACCAGCAGCAGTCGAGTCAGGCGGGCCATTACCCGCAGCTTCGGCATCAGACCGCTGCCTTGAAGTGGCGGGCGTAGCGTGGGCACAGTTCGTCGCGCTTGAGCAGGATGAACACGTCGGCCACCTGGAAGTCTTCGTCCCAGCACGGCTCGCCGCAGATCTTCGCGCCCAGGCGCATGTACGCCTTGAGCAGCGGTGGCATTTCGGCGATGACGTTGTTTGGCAGGGCCAGGTTGGGCAACGGGTTCTTTGGCTCGGCGCGCAGGTGCTCGGTGCACAGGTAGCGCTCACGCAGGCGCTGCATCACTGCGTGGGCCTGTACCCCGCCATCTTGCATGGGGATGCTGGCGCAACCCATCAGGTAGCTGTAGCGGCCTTCGTTGAGTACTTCAGCCAGTTCGCCCCAGAGCACGGCGATGGTGCCGCCGTTGCGGTAGTCGGGGGCGACGCAGGTGCGGCCCAGCTCCAGGATCGGGCCTTGCAGCTGCAACAGCCCGTGCAGGCTGAACTCTTCTTCGCTATAGAAGCGGCCCAGGCTGCTGGCGGCCTGATGGTCCAGCAGGCGGGTGGTGGCAACCAGCTCGCCAGTGCTCAGGTCGCGTACGCCAATGTGGCGGCAGTGCACGTCGTAGTCGTCCATGTCCAGGCCTTGCTCGGCTCCTTTGAGCCTGGCCTTGAATTCGGCGCTGAACACTTTGTAGCGCAGGGCCTGGGCTTCCTGCAGGGCCGCGGCGCCAACCAGGCGTTCGGCTTGCAGACGGCGTTCGGTGCTGTTGTCGCCAGCGTGAGCGATCCGAGTCATTACGAGTCTCCATAAGCCAGCCATGAAGGGTTGCGGCCGGTCGGCTTTGTTGTGCAAAGTCAGCCTAGGTAGATGGGGTGTCACCCCTGTGAATCTTTGGTGATGCTTGCGTGACACCCCCTGAGCCTCAACTGAAAGCCCCTCAACAAGGAGCCGACCGATGGCCTGGCTGCAACGACTCAACGACCCGCTTCGCCAAGGGCTGGCGGGCACCCTGGGCGAAACCTATGCCGCGCTGCTCGAACGCCTTGGCCCGGTTGCCCCGTTCGAACTGGCGGTGCTCGGCGGGCGCGCGATGGCCACCCCGGGCCTGGCCTTCCTGGTCGGCTACCAGGCCGCCTTGCGCGTGCTGTGGCCCAGTGCTCCTCCCAGCCTTGGTGCCCTGTGTGCTACCGAACGGCGCAGCGTGCGGCCGGCGGACATGCGCACGCGCCTGGACGGCTTGCGGCTGACCGGCAGCAAGGACTTCGTCACTGCAGGCCTGGAGGCGGAATGGCTGCTGGTGGCGGCGCGCAGCGAGGCGGCAGGCGCGGCGCCGCAGTTGAACCTGGCGGTGGTCTACCCTGGGGAGCCAGGAGTGACGCTGGAAGCGCTGCCGACCTTGCCGCTGATGCCGGAGGTGGGGCATGGGCGACTAGTGCTGGAGCAGGCGGCGTGCGAGTTGCTGGCCGGTGATGGTTGGGATGCCTATGTGAAGCCGTTCCGCTCGCTGGAGGACTTGTATGTGCTTGCGGCGTTGACGGCCTGGCTGTATGGCGTGGGGCAGGAGTGCGCCTGGCCACAGGCCCTGCGCCTGCAACTGCTTGGGCTGCTGGCCGGGTGTGCCGAGGGTAGCCGGCAGTGTGCCGATAGCGTTGGCTGCCATCTGTTGCTCGGGGGATTGTTCGCACAGTTCCAGGCACTGCGAGGGGAGATCGATGCAGCATTGGCGGCGGGGCCAGCGCAGTGGGCGCAGATCTGGCAGCGTGACCAGGGGGTGATGGCGCTGGCGGCGGCGGCGCGGGAGAAGCGGCTGAACAAGGCTTGGGCTGCTGCGGGATTGTCATGAATGCCTGTCAGATTTGTGTGATTCCATGAATCTTGGGGCCGCTTTGCGGCCCATCGCCGGCAAGCCAGCTCCCACAGGTACTGCACAAGGCTTGAGGTCGGTCGGTGTGGGAGCTGGCTTGCCGGCGATGGGCTGCATAGCAGCCCCAAAAAAGGCGGACATGATGAGGGCTCTCCTGCTGACACTGGCGATGCTGACGGGCTGCGCCTGGGCCGAAGCCTGGCCCGAACCCGACTGGCCAATCGACAACACCGCCCTCGACTGGCAAGCCGTCGACGCCTACGCCTTCCCCGCACGCCCCTCCGCCGAGCGCAGCGGCATCCGCACCGACGCCCTGCTGATCATCCGCGACGGGCGCATCCTCTACGAACGCTACGCCGCGCCCACCAGCGCCGCTACTGCCCACCTCACCTGGTCGATCAGCAAAAGCGTACTGGCCACGCTATTGGGCGTAGCCCAAGGCGAAGGCCGCTTTCAGCTGCAGGACCCGGTCAGTCGCTTCTATCCGGCCATGCAGGCCCACCCTGGTGTGCGCATGGCCGACCTGCTGCATTGGGCCAGCGGCCTGGATTGGCAGGAAGACTACGAATACGCCCCGCTCAAATCATCAGTGGTTGCCATGCTGTATACCCGTGGCCGCGAGGACATGGCGGCCTATACGGCAGCGCGGGAAGCAGTGGCCAGCCCGGGCCAGCGGTTTCGCTATTCCAGTGGCGACAGCAACCTGCTGGCCGCCACACTGCGTGGCATGCTCGATGCCGGTCAGTACCACGACTACCCCTGGCAGGCGCTGTTCACCCCTTTGGGCA
Organism: Pseudomonas sp. B19(2017); assembly: GCF_002113165.1. Taxonomy (NCBI): domain Bacteria; kingdom Pseudomonadati; phylum Pseudomonadota; class Gammaproteobacteria; order Pseudomonadales; family Pseudomonadaceae; genus Pseudomonas; species Pseudomonas sp. B19(2017). The sequence continues at coordinate 17,209 of NZ_NEJR01000019.1, read as the reverse complement.
TCGACAGCGCGGTATGGGAGCGTGACCGGGCAGGTACCTACGTGGGCTCGTCCTACCTGTACCTCAGCGCTCGCGACCTGGCGCGGATCGGCCTGCTGATGCAGCGCGATGGGCGCTGGCAGGATCGGCAATTGCTGCCCAAGCCCTGGGTGGCCTTCAACCGCACGTTGTTTGCCAAAGCCGAAGCACTGCCCGGCGAGGCCAACCCCGGTGGCCACTGGTGGCTCAACCAGCCGCTGGCCGACGCTGCACGGCCTTGGCCGAGTGCGCCGGCAGACACCTATGCAGCCCTTGGCCACTGGGGCCAGGCGCTGTACGTGCTGCCCACGCAAAAGCTGGTGATCGTGCGTTACGCCGATGACCGCGACGGCAGCTACCAGCACGACGAGCTGCTCAAGCGGATACTCGCGGTGCTGGCCGGGGAGGGGGCATGAAGCGGGTGCTGCTGGTGGTGGTGCTTGGGGTGGCGTACTGGGCCTGGCAGGAGCGCCAGGCTCTGGCGGACTTCCCTGGCATTCTTTCGGCCTACTCGGCCAAAGAGTATTGCTCGTGCCGCTTTGTCATGGGTTTCCAGCCGGCGTATTGCCAAGGCTACGTGAAGCAATGGCTGCCGTTGAGGCTTCTGGAGGAAGACCGCCAACAGCGGCAGGTCACCGCCGAAGGCCTGGGTCGACGCAACCAGGCTGCCTGGCAAGGCCCACGCGAGGGCTGCCGCTTGCTGCCGTGAAGGCGGGCGGGTAAGGTTGGCGGCCTGGTTTCACGAGATCTGTCATGTTCAAGCTGCCCCGCCTGCTGCCCGCCTTGTTGCTGGCTTTTTGCCTGCCCGCCCACGCCAACTGGCACCTTGATGGCGAGTCTTCGCGCCTTTCTTTCATTACCGGCAAGAACGGTAACAGCGCCGAAGTGCACCGCTTTCTGGTGCTGCATGGCACCGTCGACCGCAAGGGCGTGGCCGGGCTGAGCATCGAGATGGATTCGGTGAGCAGTGGCATTCCGCTGCGGGACGAACGCATGCGTGAAGATCTGTTCGAGGTCGAGCGCTTTGCCGAAGCCAAGGTGCAGGCGCAACTGGACCTGCGGCCGATCAACGACCTTGCCAACGGTGCCCAGATCGAACTGCGCCTGCCGCTGACCGTGACCCTGCACGGCCAGTCGCACAGCTACAACGCCTTGCTGCTGGCCACCCGCCTGGACGAGCGACGCTTCCAGGTGGTGACCCTTGAGCCTCTGGTGCTGCGCGCCGAGGATTTCGGCCTGCTGCCAGGCCTGCAACGCCTGCGCAAGTTCGCCGGGCTCAAGTCCATCAACCCATCGGTGCCGGTTAGCGCGGTGCTGATCTTCACCGCCCGCTGACATGCCGGGGCCGGTCTTTCCCTGGCGGGATGGCAACCAGTTCGAACTGCTGATCGACGGCCCCGAGTTTTTTCCGCGCATGCTCCTGGCGATCGTGCGCGCCGAGTTCCAGGTCGACCTGGAGCTGTACCTGGTCGAGGCCGGTGACTGCGCGGATGCGGTGGTCGAAGCGCTGGAGCAGGCTGCCCGACGCGGTGTGCGGGTGCGCTGCCTGTTCGACGACTACGGCTCGCTGGCGTTCAACAGCAAGTTGCGTCAGCGCCTGCTGGACGCCGGCGTATACCTGCGCTGGTACAACCGCCTGCGCTGGAAGCGTGGCCTGCGCAACCTGTACCGCGATCACCGCAAGTTGCTGCTGGTGGACGAGCGCTGGGCTGTGGTGGGCGGCACGGGCGTCACCGACGAGTTCTGGACGCCGGGCGAGGCGACCAGCGAATGGCACGAGGTGATGGTGCAGATGCAGGGGCCAGTGGTAAGCGACTGGCAGTTGCTGTTCGATCGCCAGTGGCACGCCAACAACCGTCGTACCGCCTGGCGCCCGGCCGAGGGCTTTGGCCTGCCACGCCTGCCAAAGGTGCCTGCGCAGGGGCAGGGCATGGGCCGGGTAGCCTATGCCGACGCCCGCCAGCACCAGGACATCCTGCATTCGCTGGTGCGGGCGATCAACAGCGGCAAGCAGCGAGTGTGGCTGGCCACGCCTTACTTCCTGCCGACCTGGAGCGTGCGCCGGTCGCTGCGCCGGGCTGCCGGCAAGGGGGTCGATGTGCGGCTGCTGCTGACCGGGCCACGCACCGATCACCCCTCGGTACGGTATGCAGGGCACCGCTATTACCCCCGTTTGCTGCGCGCCGGGGTGCGCATCTACGAGTACCAGCCGTGTTTCCTGCACCTGAAGATGGTACTGATCGACGACTGGGTGAGTATCGGCTCATGCAACTTCGATCACTGGAATCTGCGTTTCAACCTCGAGGCCAATATCGAGGCACTCGACCCGCCGCTGACGGCTGCCGTGCAGGCGAGTTTCGAGCGTGATTTCGCCTTGAGCGAGGTGGTCGACCTGAGCCACTGGAACGCCCGGCCTCTGTGGCGCCGGATCAAGCAGCGGTTGTGGGGTTTGCTGGACCGGCTGGTGGTCAACTTGCTCGACCGTCGCGACTGAGACCGGCTATCGTGCAGTGACTGTCTCAAGGCAATCGAAGGAGTGGGTGCGATGACTGCGAAGAAAATTCTCATGCTGGTTGGTGACTACGTCGAAGATTACGAGGTCATGGTGCCGTTCCAGGCGCTGAGCATGGTCGGGCACACGGTGCACGCTGTATGCCCGGAAAAGCTCGCGGGGCAGACCGTGCGTACCGCGATTCATGATTTCGAGGGCGAACAGACCTACAGCGAGAAGCCTGGGCATAACTTTGCCCTGAATTATGACTTTGTGCGGGTGCGGGCCGAGAGTTACGACGCGCTGTTGATCCCGGGTGGCCGTGCGCCAGAGTACCTGCGTCTGGATGAAAAGGTGCTGGAGCTGGTGCGCGCGTTCAACCAGGCCGGCAAGCCGATCGCGGCGGTATGCCATGGTGCCCAGTTGCTGGCGGCGGCCGGCGTGCTGGAAGGGCGCGAATGCAGTGCCTACCCGGCGTGTGCGCCGGAAGTGCGCCTGGCGGGTGGGACATTCATCGATATCGCGGTGGACCAGGCGCATGTGGATGGCAACCTGGTGACTGCACCGGCCTGGCCGGCGCACCCGGCGTGGCTGGCGGCCTTCCTCAAGGTGCTGGGTACCCGCATCTCCTGACCGGGCCTCTTCGCGGGCATGCCCGCTCCCACAGGTACCTCACAGTTCTCAAATCGTGGGGATCCCTGTGGGAGCGGGCGTGCCCGCGAAGAGGCCAGTACAGGCCATACACCCTGATCAGGCCACCTGCTCAACCCAGTCATTGAGGTTGTAGTAGTTGGTCACCCGGGCAATCTTCCCGCAATGAATATAGAAGAACGCCCCCGCCGGCAGCACATAGGTCTGCCCGTTGGCCGCCGGCAACCCTTCGTCATCGGCCAGATATTCCCCATGCACGGTGAACTCCGCCGCCGCGCGGCTGCCGTCGGCGTTCTGCATCACCACGATATCGGCCAGGCGCTCGCGGTAGCAGCGGTTCATCTTGTCCATGAACGCGGCAAACCGGGCCTTGCCCATCTGCCGCTCGCCCTGGTTGATGTCGTGGATCACATCCTCGCTGAGCAGGGCGAGAAACGCTGGCATGTCTGCGGCGTTGAAGGCGGCGTAGTAAGCATTTACCAGTTCGGTAGCGGTCATGGAACAATACCTGTCGTGGAGGGAAAAGGCGGGTCGTTGCTCCGGATGATAGGGTTTCCCCTCAAGCCCGGCTTAGCCGAGCGCGTCATCCACATCGACAAAACGACCGCCAAGCATGGAAATACGCCTGTTGCACGGCGCCGCTATCGCGCCTTACATCGATGACCTCGCTCGCCTGCGCCTTAGCGTGTTCCGCGAGTTTCCCTATCTTTATGACGGTACCCCCGAGTACGAGGCCGACTACCTGGCCACCTATGCCCGCTCGGGGCGCAGCCTGGTGGTGCTGGCGCTGGACGACGGCAAGGTCGTTGGCGCCTCCACCGGCCTGCCGCTGGTGGATGTCGCCGCCGAGTTCCAGCAGCCGTTCCTGGCCCAGGGGCGCGACCCGGCCAGCGTGTACTACTTTGGTGAATCGGTGGTACTGCCCGAGTACCGTGGCCAGGGCCTCGGGGTGCGCTTTTTCATCGAGCGTGAGTCCTACGCGCACAAGCTGGCCGAGTTCGACTACTGCGCGTTCTGTGCGGTCGAGCGGCCAGGCGTGCATCCACGGCGGCCAGCGGACTACAAGCCATTGCACGGCTTTTGGCGAAACCGCGGCTTCCTGCACGACCCGTCGCTGCGCACCAGCTACGCCTGGCGCGACCTGGACGAGGAGGAAAGCTCCGACAAGCTGATGTCGTTCTGGCTTAAGGAACTGCCGATATGATCCGCCTGGCGGCCTGCCAGTACGCCATCGAGCTGCATGAAACCTGGGAGGCCTACGCCGACCACCTGCAAGGCCTGTGCGCCGAAGCGGTGGAGGCGGGGGCCCGCGTGCTGCTGTTGCCGGAATACGCCGGGCTGGTGCTCAGCGGGCAGTTGCCGGCTGAGCAACGGGGCGACCTGAAGGCTTCGATCGCCGGTATCCAGCCGCTGGTCGAACCGTGGTTGGCGTTGTGCGAGGGGCTTGCCCGGCGCTGGGGTATCTACCTGCAACCTGGCAGCCTGCCGGTGCTCGACAGCGATGGCCGCTACCGCAACCGTGCCTGGCTGTTCGGCCCAAAGGGCGTGCTGGGTTACCAGGACAAGCTGATGATGACCCGCTTCGAGCGGGAACAGTGGGACATCGCTGCCGGCCAAGGGCTGCAGGTGTTCGACACCGAACTGGGGCGTCTGGGGATACTGATCTGCTACGACAATGAATTCCCGATGCTGGCCCGGCGCCTGGCCGAAGAGGGTGCCGACCTTATTCTGGCACCGAGCTGTACCGACACCGAGGCGGGTTACCACCGGGTGCGCATTGGCGCGCAAGCGCGGGCGCTGGAGAACCAGCTTGCGGTATTGCAGAGCCCTACGGTCGGGCTGGCGCCCTGGTCGCCGGCGCTGGACGAGAATATCGGCCGGGCAGGGTTATTCGTGCCGCCCGATCACGGGATGCCGGGGGATGGGGTGGTGGCGCTGAGTGAAGCGCTGAGTCCGGTTTGCAGCCAGTGGCTGGTGTGCGAGGTGGATCTGGAAGAGGTGCGGCGGGTGAGGCGGGAAGGGCAGGTGTTTACCCGCAGGGACTGGCCGGAGCAGTTTGACAGAATCCTGTGAAAACAGTGGCGCCTCTTCGCGGGCTTGCCCGCTCCCACAGGTACAGCGCAAGCCTGAGGGCTACGCGTTACCTGTGGGAGCGGGCGAGCCCGCGAAGAAGCCGCCGCAGTTACATCAGGCTTACTTCACTTCGACTGCCAGGCTCTGGGCAATCTTGTTCTGCCACAGCGCAGGGCCAGTAATGTGGACAGACTCACCGTTGCTGTCGACGGCAACAGTCACCGGCATGTCCTTCACCTCGAACTCGTAGATCGCTTCCATACCCAGCTCGGCGAAGGCCAGGACCTTCGACTTGCGGATGGCCTGGGCCACCAGGTAGGCGGCGCCGCCGACGGCCATCAGGTACACGGCCTTGTTGTCCTTGATCGCCTCGATGGCGGCAGGGCCGCGCTCGGACTTGCCGATCATGCCCAGCAGGCCAGTCTGCTCGAGGATCTGGCGGGTGAACTTGTCCATGCGGGTGGCGGTGGTCGGGCCGGCTGGGCCTACCACTTCGTCACCGACCGGGTCGACCGGGCCGACGTAGTAGATGAAGCGGCCTTTCAGGTCCACCGGCAGCTCTTCGCCACGGTTGAGCATTTCGACCATGCGCTTGTGCGCGGCATCGCGGCCGGTCAGCATCTTGCCGTTGAGCAGGATGGTTTCGCCCGGCTTCCAGCTGGCGACTTCTTCCGGGGTGATGGCGTCGAGGTTGACGCGACGGGCGCTCGGGCCGGCTTCCCAGACGATTTCCGGGTAGGCGTCCAGCGACGGCGCTTCCAGCTCGGCCGGGCCGGAACCATCGAGCACGAAGTGGGCGTGGCGGGTGGCGGCGCAGTTGGGGATCATGCACACCGGCAGCGAAGCGGCGTGGGTCGGGTAGTCCATGATCTTGACGTCGAGCACGGTGGTCAGGCCACCCAGGCCCTGGGCGCCGATGCCCAGCTGGTTGACCTTCTCGAACAGCTCCAGGCGGATTTCTTCCAGGCGGTTCTGCGGGCCACGGGCTTTCAGTTCGTGGATGTCGATGGACTCCATCAACACTTCCTTGGCCATCACGGCGGCCTTCTCGGCGGTACCGCCGATGCCGATGCCAAGCATGCCAGGCGGGCACCAGCCAGCGCCCATGGTCGGAACGGTCTTCAGAACCCAGTCGACGATCGAGTCGGACGGGTTGAGCATGGCCATCTTCGACTTGTTCTCCGAGCCGCCGCCCTTGGCTGCGACATCGACCTCGACCTTGTCGCCGGGGACGATGGAGTAGTGGATCACTGCCGGGGTGTTGTCCTTGGTGTTCTTGCGGGCACCGGCCGGGTCGGCCAGGATCGAAGCGCGCAGGACGTTTTCAGGCAGGTTGTAGGCGCGACGCACACCTTCGTTGATCATGTCGTCGACGCTCAGGGTGGCGCCGTCCCAGCGCACGTCCATGCCCACGCGCACGAACACGGTGACGATACCGGTGTCCTGGCAGATCGGGCGGTGTCCGGTGGCGCACATGCGCGAGTTGATCAGGATCTGGGCGATGGAATCGCGTGCAGCAGGCGATTCTTCACGCAGATAGGCCTCGTGCATGGCCTGGATGAAATCGACGGGGTGGTAATACGAGATGAATTGCAGGGCGTCAGCGACGCTCTGAATCAGGTCGTCTTGCTTGATCACGGTCATGCAGCGCGCTCCTCTTAAAGACGGGAACATTCATTACGGCGCTCGACGGTGCCGACCAGCGTGTCGAAGCGCCTTGCAAGGCGCCGGCAGGTCGGGCCGACGGAAAAAGGCGCGGCAGTATAGCGCGCATCCGTGCCGGGCACACCTGCGGCCGGTCTGGACCATGGTCGGCAGCGGCTGGGCATTGTTCTTGCTGGCTCGCTGAAGAGATAGGATGCTTTGGAAGGTGCTGCTCTGCAGCCCATCGCCGGCAAGCCAGCTCCCACAGGATTGCACCATGCCTGAGGCTTGCACTTTACCTGTGGGCGCTGGCTTGCCGGCGGATGGGGCGCAAAGCGCCCCCAGAAAATCAACAGCTGGAAGAGATAGCAGAACATGCCCGAACTTTGCGTGGGCGAGCGCCGCTGGGCGGTGCCGACCGGCAGCAACCTGCTCGATGCCTTGAATGAAGCCGGGCTCAACGTGCCTTACAGCTGCCGCGCCGGCAGTTGCCATGCCTGCCTGGTGCACTGCCTGGCGGGCCAACCGCTGGATGCCATGCCCGATGCCCTGGCGCAGGACAAGCATGCCCAGGGCTGGCGCCTGGCCTGCCAATGCCGGGTAGTCGAGGACCTGCGCGTGGCGCTGTTCGACCCGCTGCAGGATGGCGTGCCAGCGCAGGTCTGCGCACTGGACTGGTTCGGCGATGTGCTGCGCGTGCGGTTGCGGCCCGAGCGGGCAATACGTTACCAGGCGGGGCAGCATGTGGTGCTGTGGAGTGGCGTGGTAGCGCGGCCTTACTCCTTGGCCAGCCTGCCGGGCGAAGATGATTTCCTCGAGTTTCATATCGACTGCCAGCGCCCCGGCGCCTTTTGTGACAAGGCCCGTGGCTTGCAGCTGGGTGAGGTGTTGCGCCTGGGCGAGCTCAGGGGCGGTGCCTTGCATTACGACCCGGACTGGCAGCAGCGGCCGCTGTGGTTGCTGGCGGCGGGGACCGGGCTGGCGCCATTGTGGGGCATCTTGCGCGAGGCGCTGCGGCAGGGGCACCAGGGGGGAATCAGGGTCATGCATGTGGCGCGCGAGGGCGCCGGGCATTATCTGGCCGAGGCGTTGCGGGAGATGGCGGATGTGAATGTCGAACTGGTACTGGCGGAGCAGCTGGATGAGGCGTTGGCCGGTTTGCGGCCGTCATCGCGCCAGACGGTAGCGCTGGTGTGCGGGGCGCCGGGGAGTGTCGAGCGGTTTGCTCGGCGGCTGTTCATTGCCGGGGTGCCGCGAGGGCAGGTGTTTGCCGATGTGTTTGTCGAGCATGCCTGAGGCATTTGTGTTGATTGTGCCGGCCCTTTCGCGGGCACGCCCGCTCCCACAGGTACAGCGCTAGCCTCAAGCTTGGCGCGAATCCTGTGGGAGCGGGCGTGCCCGCGAAGGGCCGCAGAGCGGCCCCCTCTGCAGCAGATCAACCGACCAGCGGATCACCCACATGCAGGATCTTCATGCCATTGGTGCCACCGATGGTGTGGTAGCTGTCACCCTTGGTCAGGATTACCCAGTCACCTTGCTCCACCAGGCCACGCTTGAGCAGTTCGTCGACCGCTGCCTGGCTCACCTTGTCGGCCGGCAGCGAGGCCGGGTCGAAGGCAATCGGGTAGACGCCACGGAACATGTTTGCACGGGCCTGGGTGGCGCGGTGCGGCGACAGGGCGAAGATCGGCACGTGCGAACGCAGGCGCGACATGATCAGCGGGGTGTAGCCACTCTCGGTCAGGGCGATGATCGCCTTCACGCCCGGGAAGTGGTTGGCGGTGTACATGGCCGCCAGGGCGATGCTTTCGTCGCAACGCTCGAAGGTGGTGTGCAGGCGGTGGCTGGACTTCTGGCTGGTCGGGTGCTTTTCGGCACCCAGGCAGATGCGGGCCATGGCCTGGACGGCTTCGATCGGGTAAGAGCCGGCGGCGCTTTCGGCCGACAGCATCACCGCATCGGTGTTGTCCAGCACGGCGTTGGCCACGTCGGACACTTCGGCGCGGGTCGGCATCGGGTTCTGGATCATCGACTCCATCATCTGGGTCGCCACGATCACCGCCTTGTTGTTGCGGCGGGCGTGCTGGATGATCTTCTTCTGGATAGCGATCAGCTCGGCGTCGCCGATTTCCACGCCCAGGTCGCCACGGGCGACCATGACGGCGTCGGAGGCGAGGATCAGCTTGTCGAGGGTCTCGTCGTCGGCAACGGCTTCGGCACGCTCGATCTTGGCCACCAGCCAGGCACTGCCGCCGGCTTCGTCACGCAGCTTGCGTGCGTATTCCATGTCGCTGGCGTCACGCGGGAAGGACACGGCCAGGTAGTCCAGGTCCATTTCCGCAGCCAGCTTGATGTCGGCCTTGTCTTTCTCGGTCAGGGCCGGTGCGGTCAGGCCGCCGCCTTTACGGTTGATGCCTTTGTGGTCCGACAGCGGGCCACCGATGATGACCACGCAGTGCAGGGCGTCTGCGGTGGCGGTTTCGACGCGCATGACCACACGGCCATCGTCGAGCAGCAATTCGTCACCAACGCCGCAGTCCTTGACCAGGTCGGGGTAGTCGATACCGACGATGTCCTGGTTGCCTTCGGTCAGCGGGTGGGCGGTGGAGAAGGTGAACTTGTCACCGATCTTCAATTCGATGCGCTTGTTGGCGAACTTGGCGATGCGGATCTTCGGACCCTGCAGGTCGCCCAGCAGTGCAACATGGCGGCCGTTCTTGGCGGCGATGTCTCGGATCAGGCGCGCGCGGGCCTTGTGCTCGTCCGGAGTGCCGTGGGAGAAGTTCAGGCGTGCCACATCCAGGCCGGCGAGGATCAGCTGTTCGATCACTTCCGGCGAGTTGCTGGCGGGGCCAAGGGTGGCGACGATTTTGGTACGGCGGATACTCATGCACAGACTCCTATAGTGAAGCGCAGCGAAAGGCTACTCCTCAATTACGCTGTAGTCATTGTTCCGTTGCACTACCTGCGACCAAGGCAGGGTGGCATTTGAACGGGCAGGGTATCCTTGCAAAAGGGTGTGAAGATTTGCCGGCAAAGGCCGATACACTGGCATCAAAGGAGACCCCCATGCGAGCCCTGATCGTTTTAGCCCTGGCGGCCAGCGCCGTCGGCTGCACCCGCTGGTCCATGGACCACCACCTGAACAATGCCTACCGCGCCTACGACCGTGGCGATTGCGCACGGGTCATGCTCGAGCTGTCCCAGGTCGACCGCACCAGCCGTGCGCGACCGTTCATCCACCCCGAAGTGGCGCTGCTGCGCGGTCAGTGCCTGGAGCGCCAGGCCTTGTACGTGGATGCCGCGCAGACATACCAGTACCTGATCCAGCAGTACCCGGGTAATGAGTATGCCTATCGCGCCCAGGCGCGCCTGCAGACCCTGGAGAAGCTCGGCCATCTGCGCAGCACCGAAGCCGCCGTGGCCAACCCGGTGAGTGCCGCACCTTGGCGTTAACGCCAAGGTGTGATTAATTTCACGGGATTTGCCGCGCGCGCTGCGCTAATCTGTAACTCAGATGTTACAACAACCGCCAGTTCCACGTATTCCTGGCATCGGATACGGACTGCACCTGCGATCATGTTCAACAAGCGCCACATCGAACGCCATCAGCTGCCTTGTGTTCTCAAGGTGTTCAACCGCTTGACCGGTCAGGCTATCGGCCAGTTGGGCAACGCCTCCGAAGACGGGCTGATGCTGATCAGCCAGCTGCCTGTACTGGTAGGGCCCGACTACGAACTGCAATTGCGCCTGCCGCTGGTCGGTGGCGGGTATCAGTTCGTCAACCTCACCGCCAGTTGCCTGTGGTGCCGCGAAGACCAGACGCCCGGGCACTACGATTCGGGCTTCATGCTGCTGCAGACACCGCGCGAGTACGAAGAATTCGTCTGCTCGTTGCGAGACTATTTCAGTTTCCGTCCTGCCAACGCTTCCGTCTGAGCCTGCTGAGCCCCACCAGCACAGCCCGCTGGAGTCGCGCCGCAATCGCGCTAGAATCGGGTCGACCTCGATACAGGACGACCCCGTGACCTCCAGCATTTTCTGGCACGACTACGAAACCACCGGCATCAACCCGCGCTGCGACCGGCCACTGCAGGTGGCAGGCGTGCGCACCGACTTCGATCTCAACGAAATCGACGAGCCGATCAGCCTTTATTGCCGGCCCTCCGACGATATCCTGCCGCACCCGGCCGCTTGCCTGGTGACCGGCATTACACCCCAACTGCTGGCCGAGCAGGGCCTGTGCGAAGCGGAGTTCATGACCCGGGTGCACGCACAACTGGCGCACCCAGGTACCTGTGGTGCCGGCTACAACACCCTGCGTTTCGACGACGAAGTGACCCGCTACAGCCTGTACCGTAACTTTTTCGACCCTTATGCCCGAGAGTGGCAGGGCGGCAATAGCCGCTGGGACTTGATCGACATCGTGCGCACGGCCTATGCGTTGCGCCCGGACGGCATCCACTGGCCGCAACAGGACGGGCGCACCAGCCTGCGCCTGGAACTGCTGAGCAAGGCCAATGGCATCGACCATGGGCACGCCCACGAAGCGCTTTCCGACGTGCGGGCCACCATCGCCCTGGCCCGTCTGATCCGGCAGAAACAGCCCAAATTGTATGACTGGCTGTTCCAGTTGCGCAGCAAGCACAAAGTGATGGAGCAGATCCGTTTGTTGCAACCACTGGTGCATATATCCGGGCGTTTTTCGGCGGCACGCAATTACATTGGTGTCGTATTGCCATTAGCCTGGCACCCGCGCAATCGCAATGCATTGATTGTGTGCGACCTGCATCAGGAAACCCTACCGTTACTACGGGAAAGTGCTGAAGTTTTACGGCAGCGTTTGTATACCCGCCATGAAGAACTGACCGAGGGCGAATTACCGGTGCCGCTCAAACTGGTGCAGATCAATCGCTGCCCGGTAGTGGCGCCACTCTCGGTATTGCGCCCGGTTGATCAACAACGGTTGGGCCTGGACTTGACGTTGTTACAAATGCGCGGCGAAGAATTGGCCAGGCAACAAGCGCAATGGCAAGACAAGCTGGAACACATCTACGGCAAGGAGGATTTCGTCCCGAGCGAAGACCCGGAACAACAGTTGTATGACGGTTTTCTGGGGGACCGTGACCGCCGCTTATGCGAGCAAGTTCGCGCACTGGAACCGGCGCAGTTGGGCCGTGGGCAGTGGATGTTCGATGATCCGCGCTTGCCTGAACTGTTGTTCCGCTATCGGGCACGCAACTTCCCCGAGACCCTGACAGGTGAAGAGCGGCAACGCTGGTTCAGCTTCTGCCAGCAACGCCTGAGCGACCCGCAGTGGGGGGCGCCGAATACGCTGGGCGACTTTGAACAGGCGCGGCAGCAGGCCTGGGAGAGCGCCGACGAGGCGGGGCGGCGTGTGCTGGAGGCCTGGCAGGTGCATGCCCGGCAATTGCAGGCACAGTTTGCAGTTGGCTGAGCACCGATACAAACACCGACAAACGAAAACGCCGGCAATGTGCCGGCGTTTTCGTTGCGATAAGCAAAGGCGTATGCGGACAATCAGTCCAGCAGGGTTGCCCAGCTTTCAACCACATCGCCACCCCACTTGGCTTTCCACTCTTTCAGGGTCTTGTGGTTGCCGCCTTTGGTTTCGATCACTTCATTGTTGTGCGGGTTCTTGTATTGCTTGACCTTGCGCGCACGCTTGGTGGCGGTAGTCTTGACCGCACCACGAGGTGCCTTGCTCAGTTTTGAATCCGGGTCGAGCAGGGCAATCACGTCGCGCAGCGACTTGGAGTACTCGCCCATCAGTGTGCGCAGTTTGCCTTCGAACTCCAGTTCTTTCTTCAGCTTGTCATCCTGCGACAGGTTGGCCAGGCGGGCCTGAAGTTCCTTGATGGCTTCTTCGGTAGCGCGGTACTCGTTGATCAGGGACATGGAGTGTTCCTTAATGCGTGTCAGAAATGTGTGGGCCAATAATAGACAGGCGATACTCGCAAGTAAACATATTGTTGGGCAATGAACTGTTAATTAAGCTGTGACAATATTTCTCTGGGTGAACAAAAATTTACAATTAACCTGGCATTTCGTCATGTCTGTCAGCGTGTGACGGCATTTCATCTCGCCAGCGCCCCGGGCCACGGCTGCAGCGATCATTACTGCGTTTTTCCTGGCGGGCCGCTAGAATGAGCGCCTTTGCGAAGTTCTGGAGTCTCATTCATGCGCACCTATCGTCTGGTGATCGCCTGCCCCGACCGTGTTGGCATCGTGGCGAAAGTCAGTAATTTCCTGGCCTTGTACAATGGCTGGATCAACGAAGCCAGCCACCACTCCGATGAGCAGAGCGGTTGGTTCTTCATGCGCCATGAAATCCGCGCCGAATCGCTGCCATTCGGTATCGAAGCCTTCCGCGAGGCGTTTGCGCCGATCGCCGAAGAGTTCTCCATGACCTGGCGCATTACCGACTCGGCGCAGAAAAAACGCGTGGTGCTGATGGCCAGCCGCGAGTCGCACTGCCTGGCCGACCTGCTGCACCGCTGGCACACCGATGAGCTGGATTGCGAGATCCCTTGCGTGATCTCCAACCACAACGACCTGCGCAGCATGGTCGAGTGGCACGGTATTCCTTTCTTCCATGTACCGGTCGACCCCAAGGACAAAGCCCCGGCCTTTGCCGAAGTGTCGCGCCTGGTGCAGGAGCACGCCGCCGACGTGGTGGTGCTGGCCCGCTACATGCAGATCCTGCCGCCGCAGCTGTGCCAGGACTATGCTGAAAAGGTGATCAACATCCACCACAGTTTCCTGCCGTCGTTCGTCGGCGCCAAGCCGTATCACCAGGCTGCCCTGCGTGGTGTGAAGCTGATCGGCGCGACCTGCCACTATGTTACCGAAGAGCTGGACGCCGGCCCGATCATCGAGCAGGACGTGGTGCGTGTCAGCCATGCCGACAGCATCGACGACATGGTCCGCTTTGGCCGTGATGTGGAAAAGATGGTGCTGGCCCGTGGCCTGCGTTATCACCTGGAAGACCGGGTGTTGGTGCATGGCAACAAGACTGTGGTGTTTGACTGACAGGTCCGGTTGCCTGTGAGATCTCGGGGCTGCTTTGCAGCCCATCGCCGGCAAGCCAGCTCCCACAGGGATAGCACATGGCTTGGGGAGCGATGCGGTCGGTGTGGGAGCTGGCTTGCCGGCGAAAGGGGCGCAAGGCGCCCTCGGCAATCTTGAGGGATACGCAATGGCCAAGACTCGCAACAACCCCACCGCCTCACCCCCACCCACCCTCGGCGAAGGCTGCCTGGCCCGCTACGACCCCGAAGCCCTGGTCGAAACCGACGGCACCGACTTCCCCGGTGCCGCCGAACTGTGGCAGCAGCTCAACCCGCCTGACGCCGCCAGCGCTCCAGCAACGGGCGCCCCAACAGGCATACGAACACCGGCCCACCCGCCAGCAGATAAAAGTAGTAAGTGACCGCCCGCCATATCAGGACCGCCGCAGCCGCGGTCGAACTGCCCACCAGTGGCGTCAGCAGGCTGGCCGACGTCAGCTCTGCGGCACCGGCGCCGCCAGGCAGCAGGCTGAACTGGCCGGCACTGAGCGACAGCATCTGCACCAGAAAGCTGGGTATCCACGCCAGGTCTACCCCCAACCCCCTCAATACCAGGTACAACACGCTGTAGCGCAGGCCCCAGTGGGCACAGGTCAGGGTGAACACCAGGGTCAGCGTGCGCTTGGGCAGGCGCCAGGTCTGCGCCAGCGCATTGATGAAATGCAGCAATTTGCGCGCCCAGCGGCGTTTGCGCTGGGGGCTCATGCCCAGACGGCGCAGCAACTTGCCGTTCACACGCATCACCGTGCGCCGGTAGCGCAGCAGGCCGATCACCCCGGTCAGTGCCGTGCACAGCAGCAACGCGCTACCCAGCAACATGCTTTCCTGGCTGCGCCCCAGGCTGTGAAACAGCGCATAGCCGGCAATCGCCAGCATCGCGCAGAAAAAGAACACCAGGTCGTTCAGCTGGTCCATGGCAAACACCGCGCCGCTGCGCGCCGGGCCGATACGGTCGCGTGCCAGCAGGGCCATCAGGGTCAATGGGCCGCCGCTGCCGCCGGGGGTGGTGCAGATGGCGAACTCGGTGGCCATCACCACACCCAGGCTGCGCATGCGCCCAAGCCTTGCCCCTTGCTGGCCGAGCAGCAGGCGCAGGCGAATGGCGTTGATGACCCAGCACAGCAGGATCATGCCCAGCAGGGTCAACATCAGGCTGGGGGCGAAGCGCTGCAGCCTTGGTAGCAGCTCGCTGCCTCCCAGCAGGGCCGGCACCAGCACGGCGCCGAGCAGTGCCAGGCCCAGCCAGGCCAGGCGGTTCATGCGGTGGCCTGGCGGTCGAGCCAGGTAGACTTGGTCAGGGGCTCGCGGCCCTGTGCCAGTAGCATGTGCAAGGTATTCAGCCAATAGTCGCGGGACGCGTGATGGCGCATGTCCACCGGGTGCAGGCCCAGTCGCAGCGTGTGGGCATCCCGCCAGCGCCGGCATTGCCAGTCGCACAACACCCGCGACAGGCCGCGGCGCCAGGCGCTGCGGGCACTCCAGACCAGCCCTGGGGCCTTGATCGCGGTGAAGTCCGGCAGGCGGTACAGGTGCTGCGGTGTGCTGGTGTAGCGCAGCGGCAGATGGCGCAGTGCCTGGCGTGTGCCTTCGCTCATCAGCCATGCCGGTGCGACAAAGCCGGCCACTGGCCAGCCCTGCTGGGCGAACAGGCCCAGGCCTTGTTCCAGGCGTTGCAGGGCTTGCTGCTGGTCGAGGGTGTAGAACTCGCCTTCATGGGTATAGATGCGGCGCATGAAGTACTCGGTGGGTGTGCGCGGTGGCGGGCCGTTGTCGGCATGGTAGAAGCCGTGCAGCGCAAGCTCGTCACCCTGGGCCAGGCGCCGTTCGAGAAAGCGGCAGAAGGTAGGCGAGCGCTGCAGCGGGTTGCGGTGGTGGAAGTCCGGCACCACCAGCCAGGTCATGGGAATGCCGCCGATGGCGTCAACGGCCTGGACGAAGGGTTGGTAATCGGGCCAGGTCTCGGGCGCGACATCGTGCAGCACCAGCATCAGGCTGCGTGTGGCCGGCAGTGGCTCAGCCATGGGCACGGACCTGCGGCTGGTGGCCAAGCACGGCCTGGTAGTGCTGCAGCAGGCCGGCGACCACGTGGTCCCACGAATAATGCTGCTCGGCATGGTGCCGGGCCTGTGCGCCGAGCTTGCGCACGCCGGCCTCGAACGCCTCTTGCACGGCCGTCGCCATGGCCTTGCTATCGTTGGGGCGGCACAGGCGCCCGCACTGGTCGTTGACGATTTCGCCGAAAGCGCCGGCGCGCACAGCCACCACCGGCGTGGCGCTGGCCATTGCTTCGAGAATGACCAGGCCGAAGGTTTCCTGGTCACCGGCGTGCACCAGCAGGTCGGCGCTGGCCATCAAGCGGGCAACTTCCGGTGCCGGGCAGAAGTGATCGATCACACTGACGTTGTGCGGCACGTTGGCGGGCATGTTCGAACCTACCAGCAGCAAGTGGTAAGGGTGGCCCAGGTGCTGCATGCACTCGAGCAGCACCGGCAGGTTCTTTTCCCGCGAGCCACGGCCCGCATAGATCAGCAGGCGACTGGTGTCGGCAATGCCCAGTTCGGCACGCAACTGCGGGTCGCGCTGGCTGGGGTGGAAGGTGGCCAGGTCGACGCCCAGGCGTTGCACGTGCACGTCGCGCACCCCCAGGCGGCGCAGTTTGTCGGCCATGACCTGGCTGGGGGCCAGGACCCGGTCGAAATTGCCGTACAGCTTGCTGACATACGCCTCCACATTGGGGGTGAACCAGTTGCCCATGCGGTTGCTGACCAGCAGCGGCAGATCGGAATGGTAGAAGCCGATCACCGGCACATCGAGCTTGCGTCGTGCCTCCAGTGCCGCCCAGGCGGTCAGGTAGGGGTCGCCGACTTCGATCAGGTCGGGCTTGAGCCTGCGCAGTACGTTGCACCAGGGCGCCAGGCGTACCGGGAAGCGGTAGCCGTTGCCAAACGGCAGCGGTGGTGCGGGGACCTGGTAGATACCATCGGCGTGGTGCGCGCTGGCACCGGGTATCAGCAAGCTGTGGCGCACGCCCTGGATGGCGTCGAGGCGGTGGTGTTTGGCATCAAGATAGGTACGTACGCCGCCGCTGGCTGGGGCGTAGAACATGGTGATGTCGGCGATGTGCACGATCAGCATCCCTCCGGGATCGTCTTCGGGTCCGTCATCCGGCGCTAGCGGGCCGGCGATGACGCGCCTAAAGGTTGACCTATGAGAAGGATAGTTTGTTCTATCGGGGTTGGGC